>NZ_JADPJC010000111.1:0-1333 GCF_023073215.1 Bradyrhizobium sp. 35 | reverse complement strand
CTTGAAACAGCTTCTATCGCCCACGGCGGCGACCAAGGCTGTTGCTGTCACAGGTCCGACGCCTTCGATTTTGCCGAGCCGCTGGCACTGCTCACTCGTCCGGAAGATTTCCCTTATCCGCCGGTCATAGGCTGCAATGCGGGTATCAAGCTCGGACAACTCCTCTTGCAGTTCCCTCATGAGCGCTTGGAGCATCTCACTGAGGCCGTCATTGATGTTTCCTACGATGACCGCGAGGCCACGCCGCAGCTGCGCGATGTCACGGGCAATGACAATCCCATGCTCGGAATTGCATCAACTGGCCTTGGCTTCAAACAGATGCGCTCGCGTAAGTCATTGCGCATGCAAGCTCCGAACTATTGGACCCGAGATGGCGACCATTTACGTCTCGCGACTCCTTTGAGCATCCCGGCATCTGAAAACGACCAACTTAGGGAGAAGGACGGCGCGTGAAGGCGGGCGCAATGAATAGCCTCGATCCGATTTCAGTTATGTTTGTTCGTCAAGAATTCTTCGTACTTTCTCGGCCAGACCGCGAAAGGTAAATGGCTTACTCAACAAGTTGACCCCCGCATCAAGTCGACCGTTGTGGACTATCGCATTCCGTGTGTAGCCCGTCGTGAACAGCACCTTGATTATTGGATGCAACCTTCTAGCCCGATCTGCGATGTTGCGTCCGTGAAGGCCATCCGGGAGCACAACGTCGGTGAAAAGAAGATCGATCGTCCGAGATGACTCAAGGAAAGCAATGGCTGACGCCGCATCGGCTGCTTCGAAAACTTGATATCCGAGATCGCGGAGCACACCGGATGAATACGCGCGCAAATCGTCATGATCTTCCACAACGAGGATGGCCTCATTACCCCGCAACATTGTTGCTGTCGGAATACTGCGATTTTCCTCCTTGTCGGGTTCAGTCTTGGACCGAGGAAGATAGAGTTTGACCGTCGTGCCATGCCCCGGTTCGCTATAAATCCTGATGTGGCCACCCGTCTGCCGCACGAACCCGTAAACTTGACTTAGCCCCAAGCCAGTTCCTTTGCCGACCTCCTTAGTCGTGAAAAACGGCTCGAACACGCGATCCACGGTTGCCTTGTCCATTCCGGTCCCGGTGTCGGTGACAGCCACCAAAACGTATTGGCCCGGAGGCACGGGTTCTGGCAGTGCGGCAACATACTCATCATCCAGCCAGGTGTTACCGGTCTCGATTGTAAGTCGTCCGCCGCCGGGCATCGCATCCCGCGCGTTAACCGCCAGATTGAGGATGCCATGTTCTAGTTCCGATGCGTCAGCAAAGGCGCTCCACAAACCGGCATTGCCAACTATCTCGATC
>NZ_JADPJC010000124.1:0-1351 GCF_023073215.1 Bradyrhizobium sp. 35 | reverse complement strand
GAGAAGCTGGCGTCGTCTCGATGGCCACAACCAGTTGCCAAAACTCGTTGTCGGTGTGACATTCAATGATGGGATCGAGGTCATCGCCAAGCCGACCGACCGTCAGCCCATAACCGCCGCCGCCTGACCGGCTCCGGCCGTCACCAAAATTTGGCGATAGCTCCGAAAAAGCTCGTTCACAGTGTTTGCGCCGGCCCCGAACTCGGACGTGTTCGATCTAGCGTAAAGAAGGCCGCCATTCTGCTCGAGGCGGTCAACCATAATACAACTTGGTTGGGACATTATCCTTAAAGATGCGCGAGCCTTGGGTATTGCGCACACCGGCAACGTCAATCAGATCTTTGATGGGTACGGGCAAAGCCGGCCAGGAGACCGCGCCCGCTGAGTGGCTGCTGCATCAGTGCGCGCGCATGATTGCGCGCCCGATCAAAACACAAGATCGGCAGCGCGTTGAGCTTGCCATCGACTTGTGCAATCCGCTTTTCCAACACATCTAGCAGATCCAGTGGCGCGACTTCGCCATTTCTCAATTTATCGACGATGCCGCAGGCGGTGTCACGGATCAATTCCTGCACTTCAGAACTCCGGTTGCTTTCGATCTATTCTTTACGGCCGGGCTAGAGACGAGTAGTCAAAAAATGCTGCCGGCGCTTCCGGGAAGACACCTAGCCGCTACTGGACTTGCCAGGCTGCGCACTCGTCGCAATTCTCCATAGCCAACCTAGGGCGCCGCCGCCCGTTCACGATTCACCTCAATCTAGCCCTGCGCGCCAGCCCCTATTCATCTGCCGCCGAGAGAGTGTACGGCCTCACGCAGAATCGGAAACGTGAAGAACTCGTCGAACCGCGCATGGATCCGGCAAAGTCTTACACACTTTTGCAGGACTCCACCGGATCCTCCGAAGGTGATTGCATTGCCGTCACGACCGCCGACTCGACGGCGCCCCGGGGCAGTCCGGGAGTTCGGCGTGAAAATTCGACGATGAAGCACTTGCGAAGGCGTATACACCCATTGATAGTAGTTCACCGGAAAGCGCCTCCATAGACGGCAAATGAACCGAACCATTCAGACGTTTATCGATCGGCTAATTGAGAGCAGAGACCAGACTGCTCTGCGGCAAAGTATGGCGGACGTCGCCAAAGCTCTGCGCCTATCTTCGTTCGCCTACCTCGGGCTCTCGAAGAAGGAAGGCGACGTTCCGAAGCTGATTTCAACATACCCGCCCGGCTGGACTACGCGTTATTTGCAACGCCGCTACCAAGAGCTGGACCCTGTGGTCCGTCAAGCAATCATTCATGCTCGACCGTTTCGGTGGGGGCCCGGATTCGGACCGCCAATTTGCTCGGACTC
>NZ_JADPJC010000074.1:0-106782 GCF_023073215.1 Bradyrhizobium sp. 35 | reverse complement strand
TCATGACGAAGCAGGCAGCGCAACAGACCAACCTGTAGGGGGTCAATTTTGGACGCCGATCCCCCGGCTTAGGGGGTCAATATTGCAGGCCGAATGACACACAGACGCCGATTGCCTCGCGCATAATCGCGGTGCTGCCGCGCGTGGCGATGAACGGATAGGTCGCGAGATTGTCACGCGCGACGCGGATATGTTCGGCAGCGAGCGGCACCTGGGCGCGGCGCGCGTAAGTGATGGCGGCCCCCATCTCGCACGTGATGGCCTGCGCAAACAGCTCCAGTCTATCGAGAAGCAAACCGTGAACCCGGTCGAGCAGCGCCGCCCGCTCGGCAGCCGGCTTACGGGACCAGCCGGTAAAGGCTTTTCTCGCGGCTACGACCGCGCAGTCTACATCCTCGTCATCGCCGAGCGCGATTTCTGCGACCGGCTGCTCGATCGCCGGATTGACGACGATCGCCGTCGCCAACCCTGTCGGCTTCCGCCATTCTCCGTCGATGTAAAATTTGCCGAGGAAGCCGGCTTCCGTCAGGTGTCGAACGGCCGAGGTCATTGGAAGCGATCCTTGATCCGGTAATAGACGCCGACCAGCGGAAGCTGGGCATGCGCAAATCGCCGCCCGATTCTGTTTCAGATCTACCAGCCGCGCATCCGCGGCCACTGAGCTTCGATTGCGTCACTTCCCGCCGAGATGACATTGTAAAGTTCGTGCTGTGACGCCGTCGCGCAGGCATGATTGGGCAGAATCCTGACCTTCGCGCCGATCGGGATATGCGGGAGGGCTGCAGCCGATCTGGACCTTATGGCGAGGATGCCGTGCTCCTGGCTCGCCTGCGCGACGATCAGATTCGGATAGAGTTGGCCGGACAGATCGCAGACGAGACCGTAACCTTGGTCGACCCGCTGCGCCGCGGTGCCGCGATCACGTGACAGTGCCATCCAGCCCGCATCGACCAAAATCCATCCCTTCTCCGGCTTCGTGCCGATGACGGTGGCGAGAACCGAGATCGCGATGTCGTCGGTCGTGCAGACACCGACGCCGTGCATCACCAGATCGAAGAACATGTAGACGCCGGCCCGCATCTCCGTGACGCCGGTCAGGCCTTCGGCGAAATGGGCGGTCGGCGTCGAACCGACACTTACGACCGGGCATTCATGCCCCGCCGCCCGCAATGTCTCCGCGGCCGCCACGGCCACGGCCCTTTCGTTCTCTGCGGCCGCGACGAGGGCATCGGACGAGCAAAGGCTGTAGGATTCGCCGGCATGGGTGAGAATGCCGGCGAGCGTGACGCCGGCCTCGGCCAGGGCCGCCGCGACGGCGATGAGCTTGGGATCGGTGGCGGTCAGCCCGCCGCGATGGCCGTCGCAGTCGATCTCGATGAAGGCGGAGGGCGTCACGCCGGCGGCACGCGCTGCCGTGCCCAACATCGCCGCCTGTTCAGGCGAATCGAGCAGCACCTTAAGGTCAACGCCGGCTTTGCGGAGACGCATCGCCCTTTCAGCGGTGTGCGGTGCCACGCCGACGGCATATGTCACGTCACGGAAACCGTACTGCGCGAAGTACTCAGCCTCCGCCAAGGTGGAGACCGTGATCGGCCCCGGCCCGGAGGGATAGGCGCCCTGGGCAACCTCGATGGATTTCGCGGTTTTCATATGGGGGCGCAGCACGACGCCAGCCGCGGCCATACGAGAGGACAGACGGGCGAGATTGCGATCCAGCCGGTCTTTGTCGAGCAGGAGGGCCGGCGTCGCCAGTGCGCCGACCGTCGCGGTTATCTCGCGTGGCGCGGCGTTCTGGCTATCCGTCCGGCGCATATCGGGGCGTTGCATCTCAAGGTCTCCTAGCCGAACGACTGGTTGGCGACCGCGAACGTGCGCGCCGGCCCGGTCCATGGCATCTGCGTCCCCAAGACCATGGTGGTGGCGTCGCTGACCTTCTGCAGGCCGATGTTTCCAAGCCAGTCACCGAGTTGCGAGGAGGCGGAGGTGTCGATCCGGACGAAAACACTCCCGAGGGGCGCGAGCGCGGCCTCGATCAATGCGCGCGCATCGGTCGGGCTTTCGGCGATCACAGGGCCGATGACATGCCCGCGGCCGAAGAGACGGGAAATGGCGTAGCCGCGGGGTATGCCGTCACGCAGCAGGACATAGCCGCAACCGACCTCGATCAGCCGGTTCAGCATCTCGCGCCTCATCCAGCCGGTGGCCTCGTGATCGAGACCGACTATGGCCTCGAAGTCCGACGGAACCATCGCTCTGACGTTTCCGACCGGCGGCATGTCGCGGCCCTGGCCAGGAACGCCATGATGCTGGTGCAGCATGCCGATGCTGGCGAAGCCGCGGCGTGCGTAAAGCGCAAGGCCTTCGGCGGTCGAATTCAGCGTGACGATTCGTGGTCGTGCCGCCGCGAGCAGCGCGTCCATCAGCCGGGCCCCGTACCCCCGTCCCTGAACGGCTTTCGAGACGATGACCATTCCGGCGGAAGCATGGGTGTCGCCGTAAGGCCACCACAGCGCGGTCCCCACCACAGCACCCGCACTCGTCACCACGAAACCGCGGCCAAGCTGCAGCGCAAATTCCCAATCCTTGAGCAGATACGGCCAAGACATCTCCTGCGAGAGCTTCAAGGCACCTTTCAGATGCGCTCTCGCGAAAGGGACTAGGGCCACGTCTTCAATCTCGCGTTCTCCGGCTTGGGTAGCTTCGGTTGCCATGATGCGTCGACGTCTCATGCTTGGGTTAGCGGACTAATCGTCAGTGCCTGACACGGCGAGGTCCATCTGACGATGTTCCCGCGAATTGCAGCGTATCTTGGCTGCGACAGCATTACGCGATCAGGCTGACGCAGAGTTCGGCAGGGAATTGCATTGATGATCCGATAGAAGGGACGATGTGCTGTCAGCGTCTCGCCACGCCGCAGCGCGATCCCGTTCCGGCATCCGATGGCCCGGAACGATACCGGGCATCAACCGCGGATCGCTCCGATAGCGCGCTTGAACGAACGCTGCGACCTCGTCGGGTGACAGCACCGTAAATACAGCCACGGCTGAAACACTCTTCGATCCGGAATCGACCCTTCAACAGGTTGCACCCTGCGTGATGTCCGCAATGTAGTTCTTTATAGCTTGTGCATTCGGGGGAAGGACTTTGACTCGCCTCGGCAGCCCTTCTAGTCCATCGAACCGTTGCGGACGATCTGGTTGCCGGCCTAACGCTTCCTTGATCGTCGTAGCGAATTTGATTGGCTGTGCAGTTTCGAGCACAAGCATCGGCGTCTCGGGGCTCGCATGCATGCGCCCGACCGTCACACCATCCGCAGTGTGAGGATCGATCATTGTGTTGTAGCGCTCCCACGTGTCACGGATCGTCGCCAGTCGATCGGCATGAGTGCTCCTGCCGCTGCGGAATCCGAAACGCGCCGCCGCCGTTACGAAGCTGGGATCACCGCTGAGGTCAAACGAACCGCATTCCCAAAGTTGGTTCTCAAACAGCGATTTCGTCCGACGGGCGTCGCGACCGAGCAAGTCGAACACGAAACGCTCGAGATTTGACGCCTTGGAGATGTCCATGGAAGGACTCGATGTTTCAAGCGTGTCAGCTCGGCTTCTGACGCGATAAATGCCGCTGCGGAAAAACTCGTCGAGCACGTCGTTTTCGTTGGTCGCAAGGACGAGACGGGATATTGGAAGTCCCATCATGCGCGCAACATGACCAGCGCAGATGTTTCCGAAGTTTCCTGAAGGCACGGAAAAGTCAACGCCTGCTGACCTCCCTTCGGAGACTTGAAAATAGCCGGAGAAGTAATAGACGACCTGCGCGACCAGTCGGGCCCAGTTGATCGAATTCACCGCACCTATCTTATATCGTCGTTTGAATTCCAGATCGCTGGACACACATTTGACGATGTCTTGGCAGTCGTCGAACACGCCATCTATGGCGATGTTGTGGATGTTGTCGTCCTGCAGGCTGAACATCTGAGCTTGCTGAAAGGAGCTCATCCGTCCGAGGGGCGACATCATGAAGACCCGCACCCCTTTCTTGCCGCGCATTGCGTATTCCGCAGCGCTCCCGGTGTCGCCACTGGTCGCCCCAAGAATGTTCAATTCGTCGTGCCGCCGTGCCAGTTCGTACTCGAGCAGATTGCCGAGCAACTGCATGGCCACGTCCTTGAACGCCAGCGTAGGACCGTTCGACAATTCCTGGAGGTAAAGCCGCGTCTCGAGCTTTCGAAGCGGAACGATGCTCGAGGTTCCAAAGATCTCGGGCGTGTAGGTCTTTTCGCAGATTGCCTTCAGGTCAGCGGGCGGAATATCGCTGACGTAGAGCGACAGGACCTCGAAGGCCAGGCTGGGATAGGACAAGGCACGCCACGCATCCAATGTAGCGGCGTCCACACGCGGGTAGGTCTCAGGTACGTACAGCCCGCCATCCTCGGCGAGGCCTTCAAGCAATGTTTCGCAGAACTGTCTGCGACCTGAATGTCCGCGCGTGGATACGTAGTGCATCGATGCTCTTCTTTCGAGAGGCGGCAGTGCCGCCAGCTCCATGACCTGAGTTGTACCTTTGGGAATGCCCGATGGAGTTTCCAGCCGTCAGCGGCGGTCGCGCCACAGCGCAAAACGATCCTGCATCCGATATCCCCAGATCATGGCGGGCATGAACCAGGGATCGCCACGATAGAGCGGGATGGAGTCCGGCGGACGGAAGTCAAAGGCGGTGCGCGCCCGTTCGTGGTTTCCGATCAGCTTGTGGGCCGCGTGCATCCCGATCCAAGGCGCCCAGACGACGCCTGAACCGCAGAAGCCAGTGGCATAAACCACACCGTCCTCTTCGAAGATGCGCGGGAGCATGTCGCGATTCATCGCCACATTGCCGAACCAGCTGTGCGAAAGGTGAACATTCTCGAGTTCGGGGAAAAGGTTCACCAACCCCTTGCGCAGCAGGAGCTTTGGAGCCACCGGGTTACCGACACGAGAGCTGTCGCGCCCCCCTAACAGGATACGTTTGCCGTCGGGCGATGGGCGGTAATAGAACCCGACCTGGCGGTTCTCGGTCATCATCATGCGTTTGGGCATCAGCCGCGCCATGACGTCAGGTGCGAGCTCCTCGGTTGCAATGATCCGGCTGCGAACCGGGACCAGCCTGCGGCGCAGGAAGGGAACGGCGCTATCAGTATAGCCATTCGTGCAAACCAGCACCTGACGCGCCTGCACCGAACCGGCCGAGGTCACGATACGGAATCCGGAACCATCTCTCTCGATGGAGATGACGGGCGTATCCGCATGAACCGCGACGCCCGAAGCGAGCGCCACGCGAAGCAGTTCAGCGTGAAACTTCGCCGGTTGTAGCCCTCCGATATCCATCCGGACTGTTCCACCCCGGTAGACATCGGTGCCGATGTAGCTGTGCTGCTCGGCATAAGGTACGGCGTGAGACTCGATCCGCAGCCTCTTCGCTAATACTTCCGCGCTACGCGCCATCGTGTCGTACTGCTCATATCCGAACGCGCCCTTGAACTGCCCGACCAGCTGGAAATCGCAGGCAAGCCCCTCGGTCTTGATGAAATCGTAAAGGAACTCGCGGGCGATCTTGCCTTCCGCCTCGATTGCCAGCGCCTTGTCTGCGCCGAAGCGTCGGGAGATCGCGGCGTAATCCGGCCGTATGCTCGCGCTGGTTATTCCACCGTTGCGCGTCGAGGCTCCCTCGCCCGGACTCATCGCGTCAAAGGCCGCAACCGAGCGTCCCTCGCGCGCCAGCACCAGCCCGGCCGAAAGAGAGGCATAGCCAGCGCCCACGATCAGCACGTCAAGTTTCTTGGGAAGAGTCTGTTGAGGCAGCGACCTAAGTGGTGCGGCTTCCCACCAATAGGGCGTGTCCTTCTCTGCGGCTCTGGGCTCGTGCATGTCGCTGACTTCTCGTGTGTTAAAAGTGGCCTTGGATTACTGACAAGACGGATTCTGATCAGCCAACGCGATGCTTGCGACGTCTACGCTATCAAGAGGTTCTGCTGGATAGCCTTCAACGCTGTCCGCTGCCTGCCACCTGGGCTCAAGCCGTCAAATGTGGTCATCTCTAACGTCAAGCGCATCGCGCAGCCCGTCGCCGATGAAGTTGAAGCTGGTCACTGCGATCGTAATCGCAGCGCCTGGAATGATGGCAAGCCAGGGAGCGCTGGCCAGATATTGCTGGGCGCCGTTGAGCAGATTGCCCCAGCTGGGCAGCGGTGGTTGGATGCCGTAACCAAGGAAACTGATATAGGCCTCCAGAAGAATCGCACGGGCGACGGTGAGGCTTGCGGCCACGATGATCGGACCCGTGGCATTGGGCAGAATTTCGCGAAGCATGATGTGCCTGCCGCTCAGACCGACCATGCGCGCGGCCTGGACAAACTCGCGCTCGCGCAGCGAACGGACCTCGGCTTCGACGATCCTGGCAACCTCCATCCAGCTCGTGACAGCAATGATGACAGTGATCATCATCGGGCTGGGCCGGAGCGTCGCGGCCAACGCCAGCACGAGGAAAATCGAGGGGAAGGAAAGAAAGCCATCCACCGTGCGCATCAGCGCGGCTCCGATCCAGCCCCCGCGATAGCCTGCGGTCACGCCGACGAGCGTTCCGATCAGCGTTGACAACAACATCGCGGAGAATCCCACCAGTAGCGAGACACGCCCGGCCATCAAGAGTCGCACGGCCAAGTCTCGCCCCAACGGGTCGGTGCCGAAATAATGATGACCGCTCAAGGGAGGAGCAAAGCGGGCGCGCAGATCTATATAGAGCGAATCGTAAGGCAAGGCGTAGGGGCCCACGACGCACGCCAACACGAGCAGGGCGATCATCGCGAACCCGAGCAGCGCCAGATGGTGTCGCATGAACCGGCGCACCCCGCGGCTGTGCCACCAGCGAATTGGAGGGAGGTGGGCGGAGATGTCAGTCATAACGGGGGACTCCTGTTGACGGCACGAACCGGCGTCTTCAGCTGAGACGAATGCGCGGATCGACGAGTGCGACAAGGATGTCTGCGACGAGATTGCCCAGCACGACAAGGATGGCTGAGAATATCAACAGCCCCATGACCATCGGATAGTCACTGTAGCCGAGGCTGTCGAGAAACAGCCGCCCCATTCCCGGCCAGGTAAAGATGGTCTCAGTGACCAACGCGCCGGTCAGAATGCTCGGCAACTGCACCCCAGCCAGGGTGATCATCGGCAACAGCGCATTGCCGACGACATGCTTCAGCAGGATGCGGCGCTCACTTAGGCCCTTGGCACGAGCCGTCTTGACGAAATCCTGGCTCAGCGCATCAAGGGTCGCGGTGCGCATGTAGCGGCTCCAGACCGCGACATGGACCAGCGACAACACCAAGCTTGGCAAGATCAGGTGATGCAAGTAGTCCAGCACCGATCCGTCGCCGATCGTGTACATGTTCCCTGCAGGCACCCAACCGAGCTTCAACGTGAAGATATAGATGCCGACGAGGCCGAACCAGAAGGTCGGGACCGACAGCGCGACCATGGCGCCAATCGTCGCGCAATAATCGAACAGGGAATAGCGGTGGGTGGCACCGCGGATCCCGATCCAGGAACCAAGGGCGATGGCCAGTGCCGTGGAAGTCCCCATCAGCAGCAGCGTAGCGAAGAGGTGACGCCCAATCACCGCCAGCACCGGCGTTCCGTCGCGGAAAGAGTGACCCCAGTCGCCCTGAACCAACCGCCAGGCCCAATCAAAATACTGAATCCACAACGGCCGGTTCAGCCCGAGCTGCTCTGCCAGTCGCTCAATGTCCTTCTGGGTCATGCCGGGATCCAGCCCGAACTGCGCGAGAGGACCGCCCGGCATGAAGTTGAGCACCGTGAAGCCGATGATCGAGACGATCACCAACAGCACGATGCTTTGCGAAAAGCGATTAAGCAGGAACCCGGGCATTCGAGTCTCCATGTTAGCTTGACAGCGCCTAGGCGCCGCCCTGCGCCTATACGGGCCTCGGGCGGCGATACGTCAACTCGCCCAAGACCAAGCCAGCGCGTTCCAGGATTCGGTGCGCGTGTTGACGTTCGGCACGACGCCGGAAATGCCCTTCTTGTTACCCTGGACCGAATTGGTCTGGTACAGCGGCAGGAAGGGCAGGTCGCGGCGAACGAGCTCTTGTACGCGACGGTAGATCGAGCGCCGCGCGTCCGGATCGAAGCTGCGAGCGCCTTGGTCGAGCAAGGCATCGACCTCTGGATTTGAATACTGCGCATTATTCGAACCACGCCCGCCCTTCGCTGCAATCGCACGCGAGTGCAAGCGATTGGTCACGTCCGGGTCGGCGCCGATCAGATACGTGCTGCCGACGATCACGGAATCGAATTGCGATTGCTGCCAGAACTCGCCCCACATCACCGCGGCGGGCAAGTTCGATATCTTCATCTCGACGCCCAACTGAGCAAATGTCTGCTGCAAGAACTGCTGCACCTGCTCGCGAAGCGGATCGCCTGACGTGGTCGAGCTGGCAAAGGACAGACGGACGCCGCTTTTGGCACGAACGCCATCCCGCCCGGGCGCCCAGCCGGCTTGGTCGAGGATCTGGCGCGCGCGGTCCAGATTGTATGCGTGTGCCGGAAGATTGGGGTTATAGTAGGTGGACTGCCTCGGCATGAAGGTCTCCGTCGGAGTCGGCACGCCGTAATAGAGCCCCTGGATGATCGATTCCTTGTCGATGGCTGCGTAGAGCGCCTCACGGACTGCAAGTTCCTTGAACTGTGGACGCTCCAAATTCAGGTAAAAGGACTCGAATGAAGCCTTTGGGACCAGTGTCACCACTCGGTTCGCCAGCGCCTTGGCTTCCTCGTAATGATCAGCTGTGATGTACGGCTGCCCCATCAGGTCCACATCACCGCTCTTGAACTGAGTGTAGAGGACGGTGAGATCGGGAATGTATTTGAAGATCAGCTTCTCGATGTGTGGGCCTTCTCCGAAATATTCGGGGTTAGCCACGAGTTCGAGATGATCGCCTGCAACCCGCTTACCCCATTTGAATGCGCCGGTGCCGACCGGCGCCTGGTTGAAGGCGGCGTTGTTTGGATTGGCCTCCTTCTCGAGGATGTGCTTGGGCACGATGAAGGTTTCGGTCAGGAACGAAAGATAAGGCGCAAAAACCTGTTCCATTCGCCACGAGATCTCCGTGGGCGAGATCACCGTGATGTCGCGCACGAGGGCATGGCCAGCTGTGCGCCAACTCCGGAAGGCGGGATTGGTGATCAGTTCGAGGGTGAATTTCACATCCTCGGCCGTGAAGGGTTTGCCGTCGTGCCAGCGCACACCGTCACGCAGACGGATGCGCCATTTGAGGCCGTCCTCCGAAATGCCGCCGTTCTTCTGGTTCGGTACTTCGACGGCAAGGTTGGGCTCAATCTCACCCTTTGGGTCGATCCGGAAGAGCGCGTCGAAAACCGAGAAATGCACACCATCATCGACTTCAATGTGCGCCATCAGCGGATTGAAGACGGTCGGCTCTTGTCCAAGTCCGACGACGATGCGACCGCTCGGTTTGGCGGGGGCCTTCTGAGCGAAGGCGGGCGTACCCAACAGGCCTGGTGCAGCGAGGCCGGCAGCCCCGGCCACCATCAATCGAAGTGCATTGCGCCGTGAATAGCTCGAGTCAAAATAGGCTTCCGTCATGACCTCTCCTCGTTCTTGGCTGTGTCCCGCCGGTATTCATTGACTCCCGCGAGCGCGCGAGCGCCCCTTGGCTGCTCGCCGGGGATGGCAGCGACGAGCTCGCGCGTGTAGGCGGATTTCGGGTCCAGGAAGATCTGCGACGGCGGTCCGCGTTCGATGATCTGTCCTCGATGCATGACGGCGATCTCATCGCAAATCTGGCTGGCAACGCGCAAATCATGCGTGATGAAGATCATCGAGACGCCGGTCTCCCGCTGAATCTGATCCAGCAGCTTCAGGATTTGGGCCTGGATCGAGACATCAAGCGCGGAGACGGCTTCGTCGGCGATCAGCAGTTGTGGTTTGAACATCAGCGCACGGGCGATGCCGACGCGCTGGCGCTGACCGCCGGAAAATTCGTGCGGATAGCGGTCGAAGGCGCCTGAATCCAGGCCGACATGGGACAGAAGCTCCCGCGCCCGCTCACCAGCCTCTCTGTGCGGCACGCCATGCGCGACCGGCCCGACTGTGAGAATTTGCCCGACCGTCGAGCGCGGGTTGAGCGACGCAAAAGGATCCTGGAAGATCATCTGGATTTTTGGCCTTAGCGGCCTAAACTCGGCCTCGGTAAGCCGGGCGACGTCGCGGCCTTCGAAGAAAATCGAGCCACCGTCGCTCTCCATGAGCTTGATCAGCAGCCGCCCGAGCGACGATTTGCCCGAACCGCTTTCTCCGACAACGCCTAGCGTGCGGCCCTGCGTGAGATCGAACGAGACACCATTGACCGCAGGCACGATGCGCTGCGTACGGAAAAGCGCACTGCCGCTACGATAGGTCTTGACCAGACACTCGACCTTCAGGATTGACGCCCTGTCGGCGGCTTCCAAGGGATTGCGGTCCTTGCCGGTCAGGTGCGGCACGGCCGCGATCAGGCGGCGCGTATAGAGGTGACTGGGCGACTTGAGCACCTGCTCGGCACTGCCTTGCTCCACGCAATGACCCTTCTCCATCACCACAACGGAATCGGCAATCTCCGCCACGACTCCAAAGTCATGGGTGATGAACATCACGCTCATTCCCTTGCGGCGCTGAATGTCGCGGATCAGTTTGAGGATCTGCGCCTGCGTCGTCACGTCGAGGGCGGTCGTCGGCTCGTCCGCAATCAGGATCGCGGGCTCAAGAGCCAGAGCCATGGCGATCATCACCCGCTGCCGTTGCCCGCCCGAAAGCCGGAATGGATACTGGTGATACATGAGTTGCGGATCGGGAAGGCCGACCTCAACCAACAAGTCTATGGCGCGGCTGCGACGGGATTTCGCGGTCCCAACGTCGTGCGCTGCCATCACTTCCTCGATCTGCGCGCCCACGGTCATCAGCGGATTGAGCGCTGAGAGCGGATCTTGAAAGATCATCGAGACGACGCGGCCGCGAAGGTTGCGGAGCTTATCGGGCGAGATGGCTACGATGTCGGTCCCATTCAGGTCGATCGAACCCGAGGCAACACGTATCGCCTTGGGCAGAAGCCCCATGATCGCATTGGCTGTGACCGACTTGCCCGATCCGGACTCTCCAATGATGCACAGTATCTGACCCCGCTTCAGATCAAAGGAGACGTTCTCGACGGCGTGAGCCCGCTCCATCCCGGCCGGCAGGCTCACGGTCAGTTCGCGCACCGAGAGTGCCACATCTTCCGAAGCTACAGCCTGAGAGGCAGAGGCCATTTGAACAGTCTCCCCTTTCAACGGCGTTGGGTCATTCTGCTGCGGATTGGCTCTTCGGCCATTGTTGCCGCCGCGACGATCGGACAGGTCGAAAATTCGCCGCTCATTTTGCCATTCCCTGTTCGGAGAGTGCGACATGATTCAAAGCTTGGTGCTCGACAGGAAAAAGCTGTCGCTCAAGCCAAAACATCGGACGAGCGGCCAACTCGATCACTGAATCGAAGTTCGTGGAGCTAACAGTCCCATCCAGCTTGATTGCTCTTGTGGAGGTCTGTTCCTGGACAAGGCTCATCCAGCGTCCCTTTAGAACTTCTGCCACTGATCGACATTGACCCGGCATTCGCGAGTTTGACTGCTTCAATCACCCCAGAGTCGCCGAAACGCGCCGTATGGGCAGCAGGAAGTTCTGAAAACGAAGTGCCATCTGGCATTTCAGTCTGCGCCGCGACGAGAGAACTCTCAGGCGGCCTGCCTTGTGCACGGCACGGCTGCACGCGCTCAACGCCTGATGCCCTGGTGCTTTGGCGAATGAGGTGGGCGCGAGCAACGTGTTCTCGCAATAATAGCTTGAACAGTAGTCGGCAAACCGCAGAATATTCCGTCTAATCACAAATTCCCGCAGAGCACCTGCCGCGAATGCTCAGCTACGATAGGTCAAACGCCGGGAGTCCTCGCTTCATGAGTGCGCCGCTCATCCATATTGAATCAAGCCCGTCTCTGCCTCAAGAGGCTGACGTCGTCGTCATTGGCGGCGGCGTGGTGGGCGTGTTCACGGCTTACTATCTCGCCCGCCGCGGCGTTAAGGTCGCCTTGCTAGAGAAGGGGCGTGTCGCCGCCGAGCAGTCCAGTCGCAATTGGGGATGGTGCCGTCAACAGAATCGCGACGCACGCGAGCTACCGATCGCCACCAAGAGTCTCGATCTTTGGGAGAGAGTAGCACAGGAGACCGGGGAAGACACGGGCTTCCGCCGCTGCGGGCTTCTCTATCTGTCGAATGACGAGAATGAGCTGACCTGCTGGGCGAAATGGCGCGATTTTGCAAAGACGGTCGGCGTTACGACACACATGTTGAGCACGAACGAAGCTAGCGAGAGAGGCAAAGCGAAGGGCCGCAAATGGAAAGGCGGCGTCTCCTCTCCAACCGACGGAACGGCAGACCCTTCGAAGGCTGTGCCCGTGGTCGCGCGTGCGATGATGACGGCGGGCGGCACGGTGCACCAGCACTGCGCCGCTCGCGGCATAGAGCTCCGTGCCGGCCGGGTGAACGGCGTAGTGACCGAAATGGGCACAATCCGGACCAACACGGTGGTCATGGCAGGAGGGGCCTGGGCCTCTTCGTTCTGCAACCAGCTCGGCATTCGCTTCCCACAGGCGTCCGTGCGCCAGTCCATTCTCGCCGTGGCTCCTGGCGCGGCGGGTCTGCCCGACGCCCTGCACACTGCAGTCGTGTCGCTCACGCGGCGTAGCAGCGGCGGGTACACGCTGGCGATAAGCGGGCGCGCGCGAGTCGATCCAACGCCGCAGCAATTCAGGTTCGCCCGCGAATTCGTGCCGATGTTTGCTCGCCGCTGGCGCAGTCTCGCCCCTGGAGCATTCGAGGGCATGCGCCAAGGTCATGAATCCTTGGCGAAGTGGGCGCTCGATGAGACGACCCCGATGGAGCTGAACCGGACACTTAATCCCCGTCCCGACATGCGGCAGATTCGGCTGACACATAAAAGAGCTTGCGAATTGCTGCCTGAACTCCGTCGCGTCGCAATCTCCAATGTCTGGGCCGGCTATATTGACAGCACACCGGATGGCGTTCCCGCCATCGGTGAGGTGGGGGCGATTCCGGGCTTTATCCTTGCGGCCGGGTTCAGCGGACACGGTTTCGGGATTGGTCCCGGCGCAGGGCACCTGATGGCGGACATCATTACTGGTACTGCACCGATCGTCGACCCGCGTCCATACAGGCCGGAGCGGCTGAAAACGGGTGCCTGGGGCAAGGTCGCCGAGTTCTGAAAAGCAATCTCTCCGCCCGGTGGGAAAGGATGCTGGTTGGTGCTATGACAGTGCGTATGACGCTGAAGCCTCAAAGCCTTGACGCCGCTATGGCTCCCATCTCATGGCATTGCCTATGAAGCTCGATAAGATCGACATCAGGATTTTATGCGAACTGCAGAAGAACGGGCGGACTTCCAACGTCGAGCTCGCAGAGCTGATAAACCTTTCCCCGAGCCCGTGCCTGATGCGCGTCAAGAGGCTCCAGACGGAGGGCTTCATCACCGGCTATTCCGCCCAGATCGACGTCTCCAAGCTCGGACAAACTCTGACTGTGTTCGCCGAGATCACGCTCAAAAATCATCGCCAGATCGATTTCGCGCGCTTTCTCACGACCATCGAAAAGATAGATTCGGTCGTCGAATGTCATCTGGTTTCGGGCGGATATGACTACCTGGTGAAGTTTATCACAGCGGGAATCAGCGAATATCAAGCGCTGATGGAACGTCTCGTCGAGATGGATATCGGAATCGACAAATACTTCAGTTTTGTCGTGCTGAAGTCCCCGATCGTGAAATCCCATCTGCCTCTCGAAAGCATATTCAATAGCTGAAGAACAATCCTCCACCCCGGGGAGCATGGGCAGATCGCCGGGCCGGCGCTACGGCTCAGGCTTTTTCTGGCCTCGGAATGACAGGCGCAGTGATTATCCTTTCATCGCCGCGCGGACGTCCCTGTCTTCGAGGGTTTGGTCGAGCGTCATGCGAGTTCGTTCGATGATGCCGTCGATGTCCGCATCCGTGCAGCAGAGCGGGGGCGCAAGACCCAGCACGCCCTGGGCAAAGGCGCGGATGACGAGACCGTTGTCCCATGCGCGGTCGAATATGCGGCGCGCGGCGTCAGCTTCCGCCGGCAGGGGCGTCTTGCGCTCCTTGTCCGTGACGAGCTCGATTGCGGCCAGCATGCCGCGACCACGGACATCGCCGACAAGTGGATGATCGGCAAGCGCGCGAAGGCCTTCCATCAGGCGGTGCCCCGCCTTTCGGCCGTTTGCCAACAAGCCATTTTCGTAAAGATCCAGGCACGCGAGCCCGACCGCTGCACTGACGGGATGCGCGGAATAGGTGTAGCCGTGGCCGACGGCCGTCTTGCCGGCTCCGTCCGCAATCGTGTTGTAGACGCGGTCGGACATGAAAACGGCTCCCATCGGCACATAGCCCGACGTCAGACCCTTTGCGGTGGTCATGAAATCCGGCACGACGTCGTCTTCTTCGCAGGCGAAAAATGGGCCGACACGACCAAAGCCAGTGATGACCTCATCGACTACGAACAAAATATCGTTCTCCTTGCAAACGGCGTGCATGGCTTTCAACCAAGATGGCGGTGGCACGAGGACACCCCCTGATCCCTGAATTGGCTCGACGTAAAAAGCCGCAATGCGATCTGCGCCAAGTTCGGCGATCTTGGCTCGCAGGGCCGCGACCGACGCAGCAATGATAGCCTGAGGATGGGAACCGACAGGATTACGATAGGTATAGTGCGACGGAATTTTGTGCTGCCAGCTATAAGGTACCCCAAAGCCCGCATGAAAGGCGGGGATCGCGGTCAAGCCGGACCCTGCCGTCGACGATCCGTGGTAGCCATGCTCGACGGAAATGAACTGATCCTTCTGCGGCGTACCCTTGGCATGATAATAGTACCGAATAAATCGGATTGTGCTGTCGACGGCATCGGAGCCACCTAGCGTGAAGTAAACATGGTTCAGATCGCCAGGCGCCAATTCGGCCAACCTGGCGGCCAGCCGGATGGCCGGATCGGAGCCCAACCCGAAATAGCCCGTCGCGTAAGGCAGCTCGCGCAACTGCTTCGTGGCAGCTTCAACGATGCTCTCTTGTCCGTACCCGACGTTGACACACCACAGACCAGCAAACCCGTCGAGCAATTGATGTCCCGATGCATCGGTCAGGGTCGCGCCCTTCGCTGATCTTAACACCCGCACACCCAAGGCCTCGTGACCGCGATAGGATGAGACCGGGTGAACCAGATGTGCGCGGTCCAGCTCGATCAGCGAATTGCTCAACATTTCGGCCTCCATATCAACCCGAAACGCAAAGTAGGATATCGACGACAGCAGTTCCTCCCAAGCTGCGCCTGAGCCAAAGGAGTTTTGACTTTCGTTTTTGATCGACGCCGCATCTTATACCGCGGCGGCGTCCGCCGCGTGGCGGTGCTGTTCAACTCGAAAGGTTGCTTGGCGCAACTCTCTGCCAAGGCTTCGAGCCGATACGACACAATCTGCTTCCGGCTCCAGCGAAAGCGGCGCTTTATCTTACGCGATGCTCATTATGATGCTTGTCGTACTGGCACGCGGTGCCGAGAGGATTGGAGGATACCACGACATGACCGAGTTCCGACCGAAATATATCACTTTCGATTGCTACGGCACGCTGACGAATTTCGACATGGCCGGTGCGGCAAGGCGAGTCTACGGCTCCCAGCTTTCTGCCACGACGATGGCAAGTTTCATCAAGGATTTCG
The DNA here is from genome assembly GCF_023073215.1 of Bradyrhizobium sp. 35. Classification (NCBI taxonomy): domain Bacteria; kingdom Pseudomonadati; phylum Pseudomonadota; class Alphaproteobacteria; order Hyphomicrobiales; family Nitrobacteraceae; genus Bradyrhizobium; species Bradyrhizobium sp. 35. The sequence continues at coordinate 90,904 of NZ_JADPJC010000074.1, read as the reverse complement.
CCGCCTATCGCCTGGACGAAGTTCTTGGCGCGTGGAAGCCATACTTCGAGGTCGTGCATAATTCGGTAGAGCGCGCGTGCAAGCGCAACGGTGTCGTATTTCGGCCGGAGGATGCCCAGCGCATCAATGAAGAGATCCACACATGGGGTCCACACCCCGACGTCCCGGCGGGTCTGGCCAAAGTTGCCAGGGAGATTCCGCTGGTCATCCTGTCGAATTCCATGAAGAACCTCATCATGTCGAACGTCGAGAAGCTCGGCGCGCCCTTCCACACGGTCATCACGGCCGAGGAAACCGGCGCCTACAAGCCGCACATGAAAGGCTTTGAATACATGCTGGACAAGCTTGGCTGCGGTCCGGAAGATATCACCCACGTCTCATCCTCCTTCCGCTACGACCTGATGACAGCCTACGACCTGGGCATCAAGAGCAAGGTGTGGGTGAACCGCGGTCATGAGCCCGCGAATCCCTTCTATGAATACACTGAGGTCGCTGACATCGGCGGGCTCGCCGCCGCAGTCGGCTTGGAGCCCCTTCGAAGAAGTGCGTGAAGGCGTATCCTTTTCGGGCTCTTTCGCGGCACGTAGACCTTCGAAAATTTCAGTAGAGACTGTTGCGTGATGAATAAAGGGGGCGGTTCGACCGCTCCCTTTTTCTGTGTTCGAACTACTCATCCGACAGAATTGTGTTACTTCGCTGTCGAGGCATCATGGTGTTGTCGCGCGGATGCGGTCCGCCGCAAAATCGGAGAACCCTTCGATTCCTCTCCTGAAACCAGGAATCGCCCCCTTATTCCAATCCGCCGACATGAAGCGTTTTGATCTCAAGATATTCATCTATCCCGAGCTGGGATCCTTCGCGCCCCAGCCCGGACTGCTTTACACCGCCGAACGGCGCGACCTCGGTCGAGATCAGGCCGGTGTTCAGGCCCACCATGCCGAATTCCAGCGCCTCGGCAACGCGCCACGAGCGCTTGAGGTTTTCAGTGTAGAAGTAGGCGGCAAGGCCGAAGGGCGTGCCGTTCGCGATCGCGATCGCTTCGTCCTCCGTCTCGAAGCGGAAAAGCGGCGCGACTGGTCCGAACGTCTCTTCTGAGGCCAAGAGCATGTCAGTCGTTGCCTCACCGAGCACGACGGGGCGCGCATACTGCCGACCTTCCGGCATACGTTCGCTCTGCGAGATGATCTTCGCGCCTTTGTCCAGGGCGTCTGTGACGTGCCGCTTGATCTTTTCTATCGCCGCGCCATTGATCATTGGTCCGATTTCGACACCTTCTTCGGTGCCGGCACCGACCTTCATTTTTGCGACCCGGCTGGCGAGCCTTTTCGCAAAGGCATCGTAAACGCCGGATTGCACCAGAATGCGATTGGAGCAAACGCAGGTCTGTCCGCCATTACGAAACTTCGACGCAATCGCGCCCTCGACGGCCCGGTCAACATCGGCATCATCAAAGACGATGAACGGCGCGTTGCCGCCGAGCTCGAGGCTGAGCTTCTTGATGTTGGCGGCGGCGCCTTTCATCAGCAATGCGCCGACGCGAGTCGACCCGGTAAACGAGATCTTGCGGACAGTTTCATTGTCCATCAGTTCCTGGCCGATTTCCGCGGGCATGCCCGTCACGATATTAATCACGCCCGCCGGGATCCCTGCCCGCTGCGCAAGAACGCCGATCGCGAGCGCCGAAAATGGCGTAAATTCAGATGGCTTGATGACCACGGTGCAGCCCGCAGCAAGCGCAGGTGCCACCTTGCGCGTGATCATGGCGTTAGGAAAGTTCCAGGGGGTGATGATCCCGCAGACGCCTACCGGCTCTTTCAGCACCAGAATGCGGCGATCGGCAGTGGGTGAAGGGATGGTCGATCCGTTGATCCGGCGTGTCTCTTCCGCAAACCATTTTACGAAGGATGCCCCATAGCGGATTTCTCCGAGCGATTCAGCAAGCGGCTTACCCTGTTCCAGAGTCAGCAAGAGCGCCAGATCCTGCTCATGCTGCCGCATCAGCTCATACCAACGCTCCAAAAGTGCCGCGCGTTCTGCATGAGTAGTCTTCTTCCAAGCTTTGAACGCATCAGCCGCAGCGTTGATTGCAGCCGCAGTCTCGTTACGCCCCATATCGGGGATGGTACCAAGGACGTTCTGGCTGGCAGGATCAATGACATTGGCAGTGGCTTTCGCGCTCGCATCTCGCCAATTGCCGCCGATCAGCCCTTGCTGGCGAAACAGATCCTTGTCCTTCAATGCAATCATCTACATGTTCCTTTGCCTTCGGGCCCAACTCCGCCATTCCTGCTTGCCAACCGAGCAGGTCTGCACTACGAGAACGCTCTTGGATTTGCGACTGGCGAGCAAAGCCGGCTCATTTGAGCAATAAAGGCCGCACACCGCATTTTTTCATCGAGAATTGCCTGACGGCGCTGAAGCCGGTCAGGCGCGACTTTGAAAGTCGATTGTTCTGCCAAGCCAGATTTCGACCGCTCTGAGCATTGCGCTCAGTCATAAGCGCTGACGTAGATCTTTCGCACGGTCTCGATCGTGCGCCAGACGCCGACAAAGCCCGGTTTCATCACGAAGCTGTCGCCGCCGCGGTAAGTCCTGGTCTCACCACCCTTTTCCTCAATTTCGATGAGACCCGAGATGATGTGGCAGAACTCGTAAGTGGTGCCTTTGATGGAATGGGTCTCGCCGGGCGTTGCTTCCCAGACGCCGGTCAGCACCTTCTCGGCTTTGGAGGCGTCCTGCGCCCAGGTCTTGAAGGATGGATTGCCCGAAATGAGTCGTTCCGGAGCAGGCAAGGTGTTCTTTGGTGCGAAGTCCGGATTGGTATCGATAGTAATGAGAAGTGACATGGCATTATCCCTGGTTAATAGCCGAGTGTTCGATCGACAAGCCCGATCGGATTTTTTCCCGCGCGGTGGCGCCTGATGTTTTCTACGACGGATTGTGCCGCCGTATGCGGTTGCGTCACGGATGCGATGTGCGGCGTTATCATGACCTTCGGATGTGCCCAGAGCGCATGGCCTTCCGGCAGCGGCTCGGGGTCAGTGACATCGAGCATAGCTGCCGCGAGGCGGCCGCTGTCGAGCGCCTCGATGAGTGCGGCCTGATCGAGCTGCGGGCCGCGGCCGAGATGCAGCAGTCGCGCTCCCATCGGCAAAAGCGAGAAGAGTTTTGCGTTCAGGAGGCCGCGGGTTTGCTCCGTCAGGGGCAGAAGACAGACGAGAATATCCGTTCCTCTCAGGAAACTGCCTAGCCGATCGTCGCCATGAAAGCAGGTGACGCCCTCGACTACCTTTTTGCTGCGGCTCCATGCGGCAAGGGAAAATCCAAAGGGCTTGAGGCGATCGATTGCCGCTTGCGCCAGCATCCCAACGCCCAGGAAACCCACGCGGCGTTCGGTCGCCTGTGGAGTGACAATATCTTGCCACTCGCCCCTTCTCTGCTGCTCCCGATATGCGAGCATCTCGCGATGGAGCGCCAGCACGCCAAGCACGACGTATTCCTGCATCATGCGTATGATGCCATCCTCGACCATACGCACCAGCATCACATGATCGGGTATGATCTCGGGCACGAACTGGTCGACTCCGGCACCGATCGAAAAGAGCACCTCCAAATTGCGATAACGCGAGACGTCGTCCGGCACGTTCCAGGTCAGCAGATACCGCACCTTTTCCGGGTCGATGCTTTTCCTACCCTGGTAGAATTCAAGATCGGGGAGCTCGCGCGCAAATATCTGGCGGAAAATTGCGCCCCGAGCGGCATCGGAATTGAAAAGAAACCCCATCTAGGGACCCTTCGTGTCACGCGGCGAGATGCTCGATGACTTGTTGGCGCGCAGCGAGCTCGCCGGGCATCTACAGCCTAGCGGCAAGCAGAAGCTTTCTCTGCCGAATATCGGTGCGCTATATGCCGAACATTTCGAACACTTGCACCAAAACAGGTGAAACCTGCTGGCTTTCCGTGCAATGCTGCGGCAAACACGTCTGCTGTCGCAACTGGGCAGCTAAAGCACGACAAGCCATAGACGTTGGCATTCCGCGAAGGAATGAACTGAGATGGGACGATCCGTACGCCTGAAGTCCTTCGAATTGGTCGCGCGCGACATTCGAGACGTTGATGTGAAGCTGCTCCACGCGCTCTCGATTGCCGTCGGCTGGCCGCATCGGCCAAAGGACTGGGATTTCCTGCGCCGCGCCGGTCAGGGCATCGTCGCTGTTGACGGCATCGGGCGCGTTTTCGGAAGTGCGATGTGGTTCCCCCACGGACACGAATTCGCCACCATCGGCCTGGTACTCACATCGCCGCGCACCCAAGCACAAGGTACCGGCCGATGGCTGATGGAACAGGTGTTCGAACGGTGCGAGGATCGGAGTCTTGCCCTGAACTCGACCGATGCTGCCTATCATCTTTATCTGTCGCTGGGCTTCACCAAGGAAGCGGTCGTGTATCAGTGGCAGGGAGAGATCGTATCACCCCTTCCACCGACATCAGTTCTGGATGGCGAATTGAGGTCGGCGTCAGCCGAAACTCTCAATGAGATTGCGGCGCTGGATGAGCGCGCATTCGGCACGAGCCGCCGGGAGCTGCTTGCTCTGCTTTCGGAAGGTGCGTCAATCTGTGTACTGCGCCGCGACGGCAAGACCGTCGGCTACTCCATGAAGCGCGAATTCGGGCGTGGTCACGTGATCGGTCCCATTGTCGCCAGCAATGATTATGACGCGATCCATCTCACGGCCGTGCATCTTAAGGATCTCACCGGCCGTTTCGCCCGCGTCGATACCCGGGAGCAAACGGGCCTGTTTGCTGACTATCTTCAGCAGAGCCGCCTCGCGATCAGCGAGACGGTCACAACCATGTCCAAGGGGCGGCGATTCCTCAACCGAAAGGAAAACGAGCCGTGGGTCTACGGATTGGCCGCTCACGCGTTGAGCTGAGCTGTGAAGCGAATTGTTAGTGGCGCCTGTCCCACGAATATAAATGATAACGACCACTTATTCGGCAACTTCGATTCCGGAGTGTCAGAAAAATTTTCGCGGCGAATTTCGATATTCCGAGCAACAAAACTAAACCGCTGAATGTTGCGACTATTCCCTACGTGGCCGCTCCCTCCCCATTCAAGCTACGGCCCGAAACGGTTTCCGCCCATGCGTTGTTCCGCGATGCCGGCAGCCGCTCAAGTGGCCGAACTCTGGATGATACCCATGCAGAGGTATTTGATTTCCAGATAGTCCTCGATGCCGTATTTCGAACCCTCACGGCCGTTGCCGCTCTCCTTGACGCCGCCGAACGGTGCAACCTCGGTCGAGATCAGGCCTTCGTTGATACCGACGATGCCGTACTCGAGCGCTTCGGCAACGCGCCAGACCCGTCCGATATCGCGGCCGTAGAAATAGGCCGCAAGTCCGAACTCGGTATCGTTCGCAAGGCGGATCGCTTCCTCTTCAGTCTTGAAGCGGAATACGGGCGCGACCGGGCCAAAAGTTTCCTCCCGGAAGATCAACATGTCCGGCGTGGCGTCCGCCAATACCGTCGGTTCAAAGAACGTGCGGCCAAGCGCATGGCGCTTCCCACCGATGGCGACGCGCGCTCCCTTGGAAACCGCATCGGAAACATGCTCTTCGACTTTCTCCACGGCGGCGATGTCGATCAGCGGACCAATCGCGACGCCGGGCTCGAACCCGTCACCGATCTTGAACGCACTAACCGCCTCAGCCAGACGCGAGACAAACAAATCGTAGATCTTGTCCTGCGCAAGGAAGCGATTGACGCAAACACAGGTCTGGCCGGCATTGCGGTATTTCGAAGCCATCGCGCCCTTGACCGCGGCATCGATGTCCGCATCGTCGAAGACGATGAACGGCGCGTTGCCGCCGAGCTCCATCGATGTCCGCTTCACCGTCGACGCGCTCTGCGCCATCAGCTTCTTGCCGATTTCGGTCGAACCCGTGAATGTCACCTTGCGTACGATCGGATTGGAGGTCATTTCGCCGCCGATCGCCGACGCCGAACCTGTGATGACGGACAGCACACCTTGAGGGACGCCTGCCCGCTCCGCCAGCAGCGCAAGCGCCAGCGCGGACAGTGGTGTCTGGCTTGCCGGCTTGACGACCATGGTGCAACCCGCCGCCAGGGCCGGGCCCGCCTTGCGCGTGATCATCGCGGCCGGAAAATTCCACGGGGTGATTGCGGCACAAACGCCGATCGGCTGCTTTAGCACGATGATGCGTCGGTCGGCCGTGAACCCCGGGATCGTATCGCCATAGACGCGTTTTGCTTCCTCGCCGAACCACTCGACGAAGCTTGCGGCATAGGCGATCTCGCCCTTGGCTTCAGCAAGCGGCTTGCCCTGCTCCGCCGTCATGATCGCACCGAGATCGTCCTGGTTCGCCATCATCAGATCGAACCAGCGTCGCAGGATCACGGCGCGCTCTTTCGCGGTACGGGCTCGCCACGCCGGTAGCGCAGCGTTGGCGAATTCGATCGCCCGCCGGGTCTCGGCCATCCCCATGTTGGGGACATGTCCGACCACGGCGCCGGTCGAGGGATTATCGACCGTGATGGTGGCGCCGTTATCGGCGGCTACCCACGCACCTGCCACCGGACAGGCATCGCGCAACAGGGTCGGATCTTTGAGCGTGAGTTTCGAAGCCATGATGAAGACAGCCAGGTTGGAATTAACACGTTATAATGCAGTTCGGCATGAAGCATTCAGCGCTAAGTGGAGTCGTGGCCGCTCAGAAACTGCGTCACGACCTCGATCTGTTCGTCAGCGATCAGGGCCGGCGCATGCCCGCAGTCCGCGACGGTGTGAACGCGGACATTGCGATTGCGCCGCATCATGTCCTTGAGGACGCCTTCGGAAAGCAAATCCGATTGCTGCCCGCGTATGACCAGAATGGGGACATCGATCGCATCCCAGTATTTCCAGAGATCGACGCTGTAGTGCCAAGGGTTTCGAAAGGCCTGAGCGATGTTCGCATCGCACAGCGGCTTGAAGCAGCGCCCCTCCACGCTCCAGGCCACGCTATGCGTTGTCAGATGCCGCCAGTGCACATCCTCCAATCGCCCGAAAGGCGCCAGAACCCGCCGGTAGTAGCCTTCGGCCTGTTCGATCGTCTCAAACGATTTGGGCGCCTCGTTGAGATTGGCACCGAGACGAAGCAATCCGGTCCAGGGCAGATAGGGTCCGATGTCGTTGATGACGATGCGACGGATCGGACTGCCCGGAAGGGCAGCCAGCACCATCCCGATCAAGCCGCCCAGCGACGTTCCAACCCAATCGATCTCCGTTGCACCAAGAGCTGCCATCAACACGGTCATGTCGCTGCAATATTGCGGCAAGGCATAGTCGCTGCTGTCGTGCAGCCGTTCGCTTTGTCCGCGGCCCGGCAAGTCCGGGCAGACGACCTGCCGCCCTGCCATTGCGAGAACTGCGGCGAGGTGATCGAAGTCCCGGCCGTTTCTGGTCAAGCCATGGACGCAGAGCACCGGCCGCACCGCGGGCGCGGGCCCCCAATCCGTGAATGCGATACGATGGAAGCTGCGCCGGGTCAGCCCGCGCACCGATCCGGTGCGGTCGGGCGCCCTCTGCCGTCCTTCAGGCCAGTCCGTGGGGCGCAACTCGGTGGATTTCAGCCCCATCGGTCTATTCGACAAACCGGTGGGCGTCGGCCGAGGTTTCGAAGATATGCGGCGCGACGTCGCGGCGGGCCAGCGCGTCGCCGAGCTTCAGGCGCATGAATGCGCTGGTGGTGTAGCGCGAGGCATGATCGTAGCAGGTCCGCTCGACCTCGGCGGCCATTGAAAACCATTTCTCCGTCATGTCGGGAGCGATGTAAGACGAATCGTAGTTGACGACTGCGGAAAACCGGCGTCCGACACGATGGAAGAGTTCGAGGATCGACGCCCGGATTACCTCGACGTCGGCATCTCTATGGACCCGATAGCCGTCAAGTCCGAGAAAAAGCGTGTTGCGATCGGCATCGTACGACAGCCGCTCCGCCAGCGGCCGATTGAGCAGCCGGTCGTCGAGCTGCATCAGGGCCTCGCTGAACAGCGAAACATCCATGGATTTCGGCGCGCGGATGATGGGCCGAAAGCCCATGAGCGCGAGAATGTCGCGCTCCATATCGATACCCGGCGCGATCTCGATCAGTTCGAGACCCTCGGGAGTGAGGCGGAACACGCATCGCTCCGTCACATAGAGAACGGGCTGCCTGTTGGTTGCGGCAAGCTGGCCCGAAAACGTGATCTGATCCACCTTGTCGATGAATTTCGAGGACTTGCCTTCGCTGAGGATCTTGAGCTGACCATCCACGACCGACGTCTTGAGCCCACCGGTGGTGAAGGTGCCTGCGAAGATCAGCCGGCGCGCATTCTGGGATATGTTGATGAAGCCGCCGGCGCCGGCCAGACGGCCATTGAACAGGCTGACGTTGACGTCGCCGCGGCCATTGACCTGAGCCATGCCGAGACAGGCCAGATCGAGCCCGCCGCCGTCGTAGAAATCGAACATCTGGTTCTGGTCGATGATCGATTCTGCATTGATCGAAGCACCGAAATCGAGACCGCCTTGCGGAATACCGCCGATGATGCCGGGCTCGGCAGTCAGCGTCACAAAGTCGAACAGCTTTTCTTCGGCGGCAACCGAGGCGACTCCCTCCGGCATGCCGATGCCGAGATTGACCACGCCGCCCATCGGCAATTCCAGGGCGCAGCGGCGCGCAATGATCTTGCGGTTATCCAGCGCCATCGGAACATTGCGATCGGCCGGCGCGCGCAATTCGCCCGAAAATGCTCCGTTGTAACCCGTGGCATAGGTCTGGACATGGTTTTCGGGCTGCGCAACGACGACGCAGTCGATCAAGACGCTCGGAATTTTGACGTGACGCGGATTGAGCGAGCCGGAGGCGGCGATGCGCTCCACCTGCGCGATGACGAATCCCTTGCAGTTCTTGGCGGCCGTTGCCAGCGCCAGATTGTCGAGGGTCAACGCCTCTTTTTCCATCGAGATGTTGCCGTTGTGGTCGGCGGTGGTACCTCTGATGATCGCAACGTTGATGGGAAATGCCTTGTAGAACAGCCATTGTTCGCCGTCGATTTCGATCATCCGCACCAGCTCTTCGGTGGTGCGCGCATTCAGCTTTCCGCCACCATTGGCCGGATCGACGAAGGTGCCGAGCCCGACCTTGGAGAGAAGCCCGGCCTTGCGCCCCGCAATTTCACGAAACAGATGCGATACGCATCCGAGCGGCAAGTTATAGGCCTCGACGTGATTGTCGACCGCCATCCGGGCGAGCTTCGGAACCAGGCCGAAATGTCCGCCGACCAGGCGTTTGATCAGGCCGGGATGCGCCAGGCGGTTGAGGCCGCGATCGGCGCCGTCTCCCGGCGCCGCCGCGAACACCAGCGAAAGGTCCCGCGGCTCTCCGGTCTGCACGAAACGCCGCTCCAGCGCCTTGATGATTTCATCGGGCGTTCCCACGCCGACGAAGCCGGACGAGGCGACGGTGTCACCGGAACGGATGATGGCAACCGCCTCGGCGGCGTCGACGATCTTGTTGCGCATCAGGCTTCACTTCCGGGATTGGCGTCGCGGGCGACCAGCCAGTCGGCAATGCTCTGGCTCAGCTTGCCCTGCGATTTGCTGGAGACGAACAGGCCGACATGGCCGCCGGGCAGCGGAATTTCGGTGTAATCCGTGCTGCCTATCTTCGCTCCGAGCGCGCGCGAGCAGTCCGGCGGAATGATATGGTCATCCAACGCAAAAACATTCAGCACGGGAGCCGTGATAGACTTCAGATCGACCCGACGGCCGGACAGTTCAAAGCTGCCATCGACCAGGCGGTTCTCCTGGTAGAGATCCTTCAGCCACTGCTTCGCCGCTCCGCCAGGATGATGCGGACGGTCCGCGAGCCACTTTTCCATGCGGAGGAAATTCATGAACTTGGCCTCGTCATCGACGACGTCGATGAGATCGACATTGTATTTCGTCAGTGAGCGCATCGGCGTCATCATCGAGAACACCGAGCTCATGAACTCGCCCGGCAGCACGCCGTAAGTATCGACCAGCTTGTCGATGTCATCAGGATCGAGGCTGCGGGTCCAAAGGTTGAGGAAGCCGTGGTGCGCGGCCTTGTCCTTGACATCGGCATGGAAGTCGATTGGGGTAATGGTGATGACGAGATTTTTGACCTTTTCCGGATGCAGAGCGGTGTAGCACGTCGTAAAGACGCCGCCTTCGCAGATGCCGAGCAGCGTGATCTTGTCATGGCCGGTTTCCTGCGCGATGCGGTCGACTGCGGCATCGATGTAGTCATCGACGTAATCATCAATTTTCAGCCATCGCTCGGTTCGGCCCGGCTGGCCCCAGTCGATCAGCCAGAGATCGAGCCCTTTTGAGAGAAGGCTGCGCACCAGCGAGCGGTCAGGCTGTAAATCAGCCATGGTATACCGCCCGATCAGGCCGTAGGCCAAAAGGACGGGCGTCTTCGCCGTCGCTTCCGCCATCGGCTCATAATGGAACAGCTCGACCTTGTCGCGGCGCATCATGAGATGCTTCGGTGTCGTGCCGATGGCGACGTCTTCATCCCGCGTATTGGCGATCAACTGTGTCGCCTTGAACATCTTCTCGGCGTTGGCCGCCATGTCCCGGGCGAAGCGCGAGGTTTGGTTCTCCTGATCGCTCATCGTGCGGCTTCGCTCTTCTGGTCGCGGATCTGGCGGGCGAGCGTACGGACTTCTCGGCGGAGTTCGGTCAATTGCTGCGTCACGTCGTCGAAATCCTTGCGGGTCGGCAGCCCCAACATGGCTGACGCGGCCTCAGCGACATCATCCTGCCGGCTCCGTAACTTCAATCCCGCCTGCAGCAGTTCCTTCTGAGCTTGCAAGAAGCCGTCGGTGCGCTGATTCCGGATCAGTTCCTCGTTGGAGATTTCGCTCCATTTGGCGAACGCCTCGCGCCACTCCGGATGCGGGGAGCCATCGCTACCGGTGGCGGACATCGTCTCGTAAAACCGCTTCGACGCTTCAGGCCATGGAGCGGCAGCAACCGCATTGTAGCTCGCAAGCCGCTGGCGCATCTCGATCCAGGCCCCAAAGGCCAACGCCATTTTCCGGTCGATGTCCCAGACGTCGGCCAGCCGCGGCCCCTGCGCCATCCGCTCGATCGCTGCCGACAGTTCGTTGCCGTCGCCAAAACCACCCGGCTTTTCCGACAGACGCGCCAGCATGAACGGTGCCATCGACCCCGACCACGCCTCGACCATGCGGTTCGAGGATTCGGCCATCGTCTGCCACAGCTTCGCCCATTCGAGGCCGGGATCGGAATCAGCGGAAGCCGATTTGTCGTTCTCGCTCATGCTGCTCACTCTTTGTGCCGCTCAGGCCGCCGCGCGGTTGCCGAACGCCTCGGTGTAGATCGCCAGCGCATCGTCGAAGCTCAATTCCCGCGGATTGTTCACGAGAAGCCGCGTCTGCTTCATCGCATCCTCGGCGAGCTTCTTCAGGTCGCCCCTCGCAATGCCGACATCGGCCAGCGAGGCCGGCACGTTGCAATCCCGGCAGATCGCCGCGATCGCATCGACGAACAGCCGTGCCCGCTGGCTGACGCTCATTCCTTCCGATTTGGGATCGACGATCGGCGCCAGTTCGGCGTAGAGGCCTTCCGCCTCCGGCAAATTGAACCGCAGCACCTGGGTCAGCACCAAGGCATTCGACAGGCCATGCGGCACGTGGAACAGCGCGCCGATCGGATAGGCCAGCGCGTGCACGGCGGCGACCGGGGAATTGGCGAACGCCATGCCGGCCAGCATCGAACCCAGCAGCATTTGCGACCGCGCTTCGAGATTAGATCCGTCCGCACAGACCGTCCGGACATTCGCCGACAGCAGGGCGAGAGCCTGCCGTGCCAACTGGTCCGACATCGGATTCTTCCGGTGCTTGCTGGTATAGGCTTCGATCGCATGGACCATGGCGTCGATGCCGGTCGCCGCGGTGACATGCGGCGGCAGGCCGAGCGTCAGCTCCGGATCGAGGATCGCCCAGTCCGGGAGCAGGCGGGGCGCAACGACGCCCTTTTTCTCGGTCGTCGGCGTGGTGACGATCGCAATCGGGGTCACCTCCGAGCCCGTTCCGGCCGTTGTCGGCACCAGCAGCAGCGGAAGGCGTTCGCCCTTGGCAAGGCCGACGCCGTAGATATCTTCGAGGCGATCAGGCGTTTTGGCCAGATAGGCCACCAACTTCGCGGTATCGAGCGCGCTGCCGCCGCCGATTGAGGCAACCAGCTCGATGTCCTTGTCACGACACAGTGCGACCGCCCGCTCGATGATATGCGACGGCGGATCCGCCTCCACATCTTCGAATATCGTCAGTTCGCAGCCGCCGGCAACCAGGCCAGCCTCGGCGTTTCTGGTCAGGCCTGCATTGCGTACGCCCTTATCCGTGACCAGCAGAACACGTTTTGCCCCGTATCCAGCGACCAACTCCGCCAGCTTTTTCGATGCGCCTGCCTCGAACAGGATGTTGGGGGGTGCCTGGAAGGTAAACGCTTTCATCTGACATCACTCCTGATCTGATCGGACGTTACTGCCGCAAGCGCCGCGGCGAACTGTTCGGTCACGGCGTCAATCGGCTGCAAACCGTCGACGACGTTGAGCAGTCCCTGCGACCGGTAGTATTCCGTGACCGGCGCGGTTTGCTCGCGATAAACGCCGAGCCGGGTCTTGAAGACCTCGGGATTATCGTCGCGGCGCACCGGCTCGCCTCGGCTTGCCGCATCGTCGGCGCGCCCTTTGATGCGGTCGAGCAGCGCATCTTCGTCGACCTCGAGCTCAAGCACCGCATCGAGCTTGATGCCCCGGGTGGCGAGTTCCTGATCGAGCGCTTCGGCCTGCGCGACCGTGCGCGGGAAGCCGTCAAGGATAAAGCCGCTTACCGCATCGGAATGGTCGATACGATTAGCGATCACCGATACCACGACGTCGTCGGGCACAAGTTCACCCCGATCCATGATGTGCTTGACGCGCAATCCCGCAGCCGTGCCTTCCGCAACCGCCTGGCGCAGCATGTCGCCGGTCGACAATTGCGGGATCGCAAATCGAGTGACGATCCTCGTCGCCTGCGTGCCCTTACCTGCGCCTGGCGGCCCCAACAGAACCAGTCTCATATCATTGCCCATATCTCGGTTTCAGCTCTTTGCCCGCGCGATGGCCTCGACGATCAGCCGGCGCGCTTCGGCACTGTCGCCCCATCCGATCACCTTCACCCACTTCCCCGGCTCCAGATCCTTGTAGTGTTCAAAGAAGTGCTGGATCTGCTCGATCGCGATCTGCGGCATGTCGGCGATCCCGTTGACGTGTGCGTAGCGCATCGTCAGTTTCGGCATCGGCACGGCGATGATCTTCTCGTCGCCGCCGCCCTCGTCATCCATCTTGAGCACGCCGATCGGCCGCACATTGATTATGGCGCCAGGAGCGATCGGCCGCGAATTGGCCACGAGCACGTCGATCGGATCCCCCTCGTCCGAAAGCGTGTGCGGAACGAAGCCGTAATTTCCGGGATAGCGCATCGGCGTATACAGGAAGCGGTCGACGAACAGCGCGCCCGCCGCCTTGTTCATTTCGTATTTGATCGGTTCACCGCCGATCGGAACCTCGATGATGACATTGACGTCCTCCGGGGGATTGTCGCCGATCGAAATCGCGTCGATATTCATTTCCGCGCCGCCTTTTGGCTATGGCGGTTTTTGATGAGATCATCGACCACCGCCGGATCCGCCAGGGTTGAGGTGTCCCCGAGCGCGCCGACTTCGTCCTCGGCGATTTTGCGCAGAATACGACGCATGATCTTTCCAGAGCGGGTCTTGGGCAGGCCCGGCGCAAACTGAATGACATCGGGTGCGGCGATCGGTCCGATCTCCTTGCGGACCCAGGCCACTAGTTCCTTGCGCAACTCTCCGGAGGGCTCCGCATCCGACATCAAGGTGACGTAGGCGTAGATGCCCTGCCCCTTGATGTCGTGCGGAAAACCGACAACAGCGGCTTCGGAAACCTTCTGATGTGCGACGAGCGCGCTTTCGACTTCGGCTGTCCCCATGCGATGACCGGATACGTTGATGACGTCGTCGACGCGGCCGGTGATCCAGTAGTAGCCGTCGGCGTCGCGCCGGCAGCCATCGCCGGTGAAATACTTGCCCGGATAGGTCGCGAAGTAGGTCTGCATGAAGCGCTCGTGGTCGCCGTAGACCGTGCGCATCTGGCCTGGCCAGGAATCGGCAATGACGAGATTGCCTTCGCATGCGCCGGTCAGCACGGCACCACTTGCGTCCACCACTTCCGGCATCACTCCGAAAAACGGCAGGGTTGCCGAACCGGGCTTCAAAGCCGTCGCGCCGGGAAGCGGCGAGATCAAGATGCCGCCTGTCTCGGTCTGCCACCAGGTATCGACGATCGGACAACGTCCATCGCCGACCACGCGGTGATACCAATCCCACGCTTCCGGATTGATCGGCTCGCCCACCGAGCCGAGCAAGCGCAGCGACGCACGGCTGGTCTGTTTGACCGGCTCTTCCCCCGCACCCATCAACGAACGGATCGCGGTCGGCGCGGTGTAGAAGATGTTGACCTTGTGTTTGTCGACGACCTGCCAAAAGCGCGATGTTGAGGGATAGTTCGGGATCCCCTCGAACATCAGCGTGGTCGCGCCGTTGGCCAGCGGCCCATAGACGATGTAGCTGTGGCCGGTGACCCAGCCGACATCGGCGGTGCACCAGTAGATGTCGCCGTCGTGATAGTCGAACACATACTGGTGCGTCATCGACGCAAAAACGAGATAGCCACCCGTGCTGTGAACGACGCCCTTTGGAGCACCGGTTGAACCCGACGTGTAAAGAAGGAATAGCGGATCCTCCGCGTTCATTTCGACCGGCGCGCAGTCGGCCGAGGCCTTTGCCACCTCGTCCGCGTACCAGACGTCGCGGCCGTCGACCCAGTCGATGCCACCGCCGGTGCGCTTGACCACGATCATCGTCTTCACGATGCCGGCCACCTTCTTCAGCGCATCGTCGGCATTGACCTTCAGCGGTACCTTGCGCCCGCCGCGCAGCCCCTCATCGGCGGTGACCAGGACTTTGGACTGGCAGCCCTCGATACGTCCGGCCAGGGCATCCGGCGAGAACCCGCCGAACACGATGGAATGGACCGCCCCGATTCGCGCGCAGGCGAGCATGGCATAGGCGGCTTCCGGAATCATGGGCAGGTAGATCGTGACGGTGTCGCCTTTCTTCACACCGTGACTTTTCAGGACATTCGCGAAACGACAGACCTGATCGTGCAACTCCGCGTAGGTGATGTGCCTGGATTCGGCGGGATCGTCGCCCTCCCAGATGATCGCGACCTGACCGGCACGCCGGGCAAGATGCCGGTCGATGCAGTTCATCGCCACATTCGTGGTGCCGTCCTCGAACCACTTGATCGAGACCTTGCCGGGCGCAAAGGAGGTATTCTTCACCTTCGTGAACGGCTTGATCCAGTCGATCCGCTTGCCATGCTCCGCCCAGAAAGCATCCGGCGTCGACACCGACGAAGCATACATGCTGCTGTATTTCGCAGCGTCAGCATGAGCCCGCCGTGCCCAGCCGGCCGGCACGTCATGGATCAGCGTATCTGACTTTTCCGTGCCCACCTTGGAGCCTCCCCGACGCACTGCGATGCGATTGTCTTGATCGGATGATGCATCGTCCGCGCTCGGAACGCGTGCAGGCAACATCCTGTGATCAGCGATTTGATTTCGCTCTGAGGCGACCGGCGCTACTTATTCAGGTCAACAGTCGACGGCTGGTTCATTGCACTTGCAAGCTCGCGAAACTGCGCGTTCATTTTTTCCATCTGCTCCTTGAGATGGCTCTGATAAACTGCACCCATTTCCTGCGGGTCCTTGGCATGCAACAGCCGTTGCGCAAGCTCGAAGCCCGAAGCCACATTTTCCTCGGCGAACGCGACGGCTCTTTCGTTCATCTCCTTCGCCGCCGAATAGGTTGAGCGAACGCTGGAATCGGCCTTCTCTCTCAACTTCTGGGATTCGGTTATGTATTTCGACACAGCCTCTTTCGCCTTGTCCAGCGTGGTCTGCGCCATTTCCCGCATCTTCTCAGCCTGCTCGTTGATCTGCTCACTCATTGCACTCTCCATTGCCGGCGCTTGCGACCACGCCAATTTCAGCTCAGCTCATCAATCGGCCCTCGCCGACGGCTCACACGGTCGGCTCAATAACCTGCTTCAGCTTCTCGCGAAGTTCATCCACGAGCACGCGGGTATTTTCGCTGTAGTCGATCGGCACGACGACGAGGTGCACACCGCCACCTTTGAAAGCGTTTTCGAGCGTCGGAATCAACGAATCCGTGCTTTCGACCCGCGAGCCTTTCGCGCCGTAGCTCTCGGCGTATTTGACGAAATCCGGATTCCCGAACGTGAGGCCAAAGTCCGGGAAACTATCGACCGCCTGTTTCCAGCGGATCATGCCATAGGCCGAATCTTCCAGGATCAGCACGACGAGATTCAATTTAAGGCGAACCGCGGTTTCCATCTCCTGCGAATTCATCATGAAGCCGCCGTCGCCGCAGACCGCGAGCACGCGGCGTTCCGGATGCAGCATCGCCGCCATCATGGCGGATGGCAGCCCGGCGCCCATTGTCGCGAGGGCATTGTCCAGCAGCAGCGTGTTCGCCACATAGGTGCGGTAGTTGCGGGCGAACCAGATCTTGTACATCCCGTTATCCAGCGCGACGACGCCGTCTTCAGGGATGACCTTTCGCACATCGTGCACGATGCGTTGCGGCGTCGGGGGCCAACGGTCCTCGGTCGCGCGATCGCCGATCCGGGCCAGGATACTTTCGCGAAGGCTTAACAGCGCGCCGGCATGATGCAGCCGCCCCTCGAGACGATCGGCCAGCAACTCCAGGCTCGGTCCAACATCGCCGACCACTTCGCACTGCGGAAAGTAGACCCGCTCCACGTTGGCCGGCGTGTAGCTGACGTGGATGACTTGAGGACCTTTGGGGCCCATGATGAAGGGCGGCTTTTCGATGGTGTCGTGACCTATGGCAATAATCAGATCGGCTCGGTCGACCGCTTCATGAACGTAATCGCGCTCGCTGAGTGCAGCCGTCCCCATGTAGAGGTTGCTGCCGCCGGGTACCGTTCCCTTGCCCATTTGTGTGGTGAAGAACGGAATTTTCGTGCGGCGGACGAAGCCGCCGATGCCGGCCGTGCTGCGCGGCCGGGACGCGGCGGCGCCGAGCATGATCAAGGGCCGCTTGGCCTTGAGGATCATGTCGGCAGCGCGATCCAGCGAGGCACGATGGGCGACCGGGATCTCGATCGGATGCGGCGCCACCATCGCGACGTCTTCGGATTCCTCGCCCGCGATGTCCTCGGGCAGTTCCAGAAGAACCGGACCCGGACGCTCTTCCATGGCGATCCGGAAGGCATCGCGAACGATTGTCGGAATGCCGCTTGTGCTGACGATCTGGAGCGACAGCTTGGTCAACGGTTTGAAAGCGCTAACCACATCGACGATCTGGAATTTGGCCTGTCGGCTGCTCATGATGCCCTTCTGGCCCGTGAGCATGATCATGGGCATGGCGCCGAGCAGCGCGTAGGCGGCGCCAGTCGTCAGGTTCAATGCGCCAGGGCCAAGCGTGGTGATGCACACGCCGGGCTTGCCGGTCAGCCGTCCATAAGTCGCGGCCATGAAGGCCGCGCCCTGCTCGTGGCGTGTCAGGATCAGCTTGATCGACGAGTTGCGCAAGCTTTCCACGACATCGAGGTTCTCCTCGCCGGGAACGCCGAAAATTCGGTCGACGCCCTCGTTCTCGAGTGCGGCAACCAACAAATCTGATCCCTTGGCCATCAGCGCGTCTCTCCCATTCGAATTCAATGCTCTCCGGACGCCGTCGCAGGCATGACGGGGCCGTCGTGTTTCAGTTCAGATCCGGCCATCGCCGTCGAGATAGCCTCGCGTCCGCGTATCCGGCATCCAGAGCGACGCGACCAGGGCGACCAGCGCCATCGCCGCGACGTACCAGAAGAACAGGGTTTCGTATCCGGACGATTTCAGCGACAATGCAACATATTCCGCCGTTCCGCCGAACATCGCATTGGCAATCGCGTAGGGAAGTCCGACGCCTAGGGCGCGCACCTCGGGCGGAAACAGTTCGGCCTTCACGACGCCACTGATCGAGGTATAGAAGCACGCAATCACAAGACCGATCATGATCAGGCCAAAAACGGCGTAGACGTTGGTGGTGCTGGACAATGCCATCAATAGCGGCACCGCAGCGAGGGTAGCGCATGCGCTGAACAGGATCATGTTGTTGCGCCGGCCGATCCTGTCCGATAGCGCCCCGAACACCGGTTGCAGCAGCATGAAGGCGATCAGGGCAGCGGTCATGATCGAGCTGACCGTCTTGGCATCCAGCTTCACGCTGTTGACCAGGAATTTCTGCATGTAGGTCGTAAACGTATAGAAAAATAGCGATCCGCCGATCGTGAATGCGAGAACGATCAGCAGCGCGCGCTTATGATGCCAGAGGCCGGAGAGAGAACCTGCCTCCTTGCGGTGCATGGTCTCCGCCGAGGCCGTCTCCTGCAACGAGCGGCGGAGATACAACGCCACAACGGCCGCGACGGCGCCGAACAGGAAAGGCACCCGCCATCCCCATTCCTTCAGCTCGTCGAGCGACAAGGTTTGCTGCAGAACCACGACAACGAGGAGTGCGAGAAGTTGCCCGCCGATGAGCGTGACATACTGGAATGACGAATAGAACCCGCGGTTGCCCTTGCCGGCAATCTCGCTCATATAAGTTGCCGCCGTTCCATATTCCCCGCCGACCGACAGGCCTTGTGCCATGCGCGCAAACAGTAGGAGCGCCGGCGCCGCGGCGCCGATTGTTTGGTACGTGGGGAGCATTCCGATCATCAGCGATCCCGCGCACATCAGCAGCACCGACAGCACCATCGAATTCTTGCGGCCATGCGCATCGGCGATCCAGCCGAACAGCCAGCCACCGAGCGGCCGCATGAAGAACCCTACGGCGAAAATGCCGGCCGTCGCCAGCAACTGGCTGGTCTGGTCGCCAGACGGGAAGAACGCCGCCGCGAAATAGATCGAGGTAAATGCGTAAGCATAGAAGTCGTACCACTCGACCAGATTTCCGGACGACGCAGCCACAATCGCCTTGATACGCGACAGCTTTTGCGCCGTGCTGTCAGCGGGGATTGCCGGGTGCGATGCAGCAACAGCGGTCATTTGCTTACCCTCCCAATCGACGGATGATGCTTTGAGTGAAGTCGCCAGTGGACGCTTTGCCGCCCAGATCGGGCGTGCGAACGCCGTCCTCGCGCAAGACCTGATCAATTGCCGTTCTAAGACGGTTTGCGAGATCAGGCTGATCAATGTGCTCCAGCATCAGCCCGACCGCCAGCAATAAAGCGAGCGGATTGGCGATTCCCTTGCCGGCAATATCCGGTGCCGAGCCGTGCACGGCCTCGAAGATCGCCGCATCCGGACCGATGTTGGCGCCGGGCGCCATGCCGAGGCCGCCGACCAGACCGGCGAGCTGATCCGACAGGATGTCACCGAACAAATTGGTAGTGACGATGACGTCGAACTGCCAGGGATTCATGACGAGCTGCATCGCCGTGGCATCGACGATGCGATCGTCCATCTTGACCCTGCCCTCGTACTTCTTTGCAACCTCGTGACCGACCTCGAGAAAGATGCCGGTCAGCGCCTTCAGCACGTTGGCCTTGTGCACGACGGTCACCTTCTTGCGACCGTTCTTGAGCGCGTAGTCGAATGCGAATTCGATGATCTTGCGCGATCCTTCACGCGTATTGACCCCGGTCGAAATGGCGACCGCGTGCGGATCTTCCCCAATTGGAATATAGTGTTCGAAAGCGACATAGAGCCCGCCGAGGTTCTCGCGCACCAGCACGATATCGATTTCGTCGAATCGTCCTCCGGGAACCATGCTTCGAACCGGCCGCAAATTGGCGTAAAGGCCGAATTCTTCGCGCAGACGAACATTGATCGAGCGGAATCCTCCCCCCACCGGCGTCGTTAGCGGGCCCTTCAGGGCGAGCCGCGTACGTCGGATGCTGTCCAGCGTCGCCTGCGGCAGCGGATCACGGCTTTCCTCGATCGCGGCCAGGCCACCCTGCTGGATGTCCCATTCGAATGGAGAGCCGAGCGCTTCGAGAATGTCGACGGCCGATTTCACGATCTCGGGGCCGATACCATCGCCTGGAATGAGCGTAGCGGGCCGCTTCGTTTTGGATTGAGCAGGCATTACTATGTCCTCGAAGATGAGAGCCGCGGGGTTTTGTGAATGTCAGACATGCTGCCTTGCACTCAATGTACGGGGCTTGCGGCGGAGGTGGCGGGTAGCGTTTCCTGCTTGCTGATCCAAAGCACCGCGATGATCCCGGCGATTTGAAGCAAAGCCAGCGGTATCAAGGCCATGGGGAAGCTACCCGTCGCCTCCTTAATGACGCCGAGCAGCCACACCGCGCCAGAAGTGCCGATGTGCGACAGGGTATTGATGCCGGCAATTCCGGCCGCAGCAGTTGCCGGAGAGAGTGTCCCAGTCGCCAGGGCCCAGAATGGTCCCTTGATCGAATAATTACCGATCAAGACCACGCTCAGAATAGCAAGCGTCACGGGTAATGAGCTCGTGAGCATGGTCGCAAGCAGCGCCGTTGCGCATAACGCAAGTGGTATTGCGGTGTTTTGGGCATGGGCGTTCGACCTGTCCGAATATCTTCCCCAAAAGATCATCGCAACGGAGGCGATGCCAAATGGGATGGCATTCAGGAAGCCGGTCTCCATGTTGGACATCCCGAACGATTTCACGATCTGAGGCTGCCACAGCGACAACGCGTTGCTCGTGGCCGAGCTTCCCGCATAGATCAAACCGAGGATGAGCACATATTTGTTGGTCAGAATTTGCCACAGCGACATGTGGCCGACCTGCTTCGCCATCGATCGTTCCGACTGCAGGCGCGCGTCGAGCCAATTGCGCGCCTCCGGCTCGAGCCATTTTGCATCAGCGGGTTTGTTCGGAAGCCCGAAGAACGAGACCAGGCCGAGCAGGACGGCCGGAATGGCTTCAACGATGAAAAGCCATTGCCAACCACGAAGGCCGAGCACGCCATCCATCGCCAGCAAAGCGCCGGATATTGGCGATCCCAAAAAGCTCGATAGCGGTATCGCCACCATGAAAACCGCAACGATCCGTGCGCGATAGGCCGCCGGAAACCAGAAGGTCAGATACAGGATCACACCAGGAAAGAACCCGGCCTCCGCTGCACCCAACAAGAAGCGGCTCAGATAAAAAGTAATCGGCCCTACCGCAAAAGCGGAGAGAATACCGACTATCCCCCATGTGATCATAATGCGCGCGATCCAGATCCGCGCGCCAACTTTCTGCATCGCCAGATTACTGGGGACCTCGAAAAGAATGTAGGCGATATAGAACAGCGCCCCGCCCGCCCCGAAGGCAGCCTGCGTCAGGCCCAGATCCTTGTTCATTTGCAGGGCCGCAAACCCGGCATTGACGCGGTCAACGTATGAAATGAAATAGCACACCATGAAAAACGGAAGCAGGCGCCATGTAATGCGGCGCATGGTTTCCGCTTCGATCCTCGGTAGCGGCGCGGAATTCGTTGGCATGGCGTCCTCGTTTCGGGTTGACGGTCAGGCAGCGAGTTGGCGCAGGACGTATTGAAAAATTCCGCCGTTGCGGAAATATTCGAGCTCGTCGAGCGTATCGATGCGGCAGGTCAAGGGTATGATGGCCTTATTCGCACCATCGGACTCGCGGATCTCGATCGCGAGCTTCTGGAGATGCTGGGAAGGCCATTCTTTTCCGCTGCGGCAAGCGAATAGTAGGCGTAGCTCTTTGCACCGACGACAAGTGTCTGGCGTGCGCCGAAGCTGTTGAGATACTGCTTCATTATCAAGTCCCCCTTCGCTGGAATCGTCCGCCTCGCGCAGATCTGAAGCGGTCTATTTCTCCGATGCTGCAAAGGGATCGAGACCCGCTTTTTTCAGGGCCGGAGCAGCAGCAGCGGAAGCGAGGAAGGCAATCAGAGCCCGTCCGGCTTCCGGCTGACTGGCACCGGAGGTTATGCCTGCAGAAAAGATCGTGATTTTCTGGACGTCTGGCGGGAGCGGCCCGACAAGGTCGGCTCCAGCGATCGGCAGAAGTTCACTGATCTGTTGAAAGCCGAGTTCGGCGTCACCGCGTGCAACAACACTCGCGACCGGCTCCGCCGGAATCATTTTGGCCTTGTCCTTCATCTCGGCGGCGATCCCGAGACGCTTGAACAGCTCGGTGCCCACATAGACGCCGCTGGCGCTGTCGGAGTATGCAACTGACTTCGCGTTCAACAGTGCCTGCTTCAATGCGTCAGGAGTACCGATATCAGGCTTTGGCGTTCCGGCGCGTACCGCGATCCCGATCGGCGAGCGTACCAGGTCGACGCGGCTGGTTCTGACCGCCCTGCCCTGTTCGATCATCTCGCCAAGCGCGTCGCCGACCATGATGAGCACGTCCGCCGCCTCGCCGCGTGCCAGTCGCACGGGGATGGCGTTCTCCGTCGTTCCCATCGAGGGGCCATAGGCCGTGACGACCGTATTTCCCGTCGCGCGTTCAAATTGCGGTACGAGCTCCTTATAAGGCGTCGCCAAGCCTCCCGAGATCATGACCCTGACTTCGGACGCCTTGGCGATTCCAGCCGCGGCCGCCAAGACAATCAGCAAGCTTAGCGCAACTCGCCTGCGCACGACGATCGTCACGCTCATCGGCAATTTCCTTCGATGCAATTATTCGAGGACTGTGCTTGCTCGATGACGGTCGACGTCATCGAGCACTTTGGTGGTCACGTCCCTATCACCGTCTCGACCGAATTGGCGCCGGATAGCGCGCGTCGTTGTTGCGGCCTGTAAACGAGGTACGTCCCGGCCAGACCACAGAGCGCTGCCGCGCTCATCCAATATCCCGGCGACGCATTGTCACCAGTGGCAGCGATCAGCCAGGTGCAGATCGCTGCCGTAAACCCGCCGAACGTCGTTGCCAGACTATATGCGAGGGAGAATCCCGACGTTCGCACACCCACCGGCATGACTTCGGTCAATGCGACGATCATCGCGCCGTTGTAGCTGGCGTAGATGAAAGACAACCAAAGTAGGACCGTCAGCATCTTCGGGAACGTCGGGCCTGCGGCCAACCAGGAAAGCGCGGGATATGCAGTCAGAAATGCCAAAGTCGAAAAGGCGATGAGGATCGGCCGACGACCAATCCGATCGGACAACGAGCCCATGATGGGAAGCCAGATGAAGTTCGATATTCCCACGCAAATCGTCACGATCAGGCCATCGGCCGCGGTCAGCTTGAGGACCGATTTGCCGAATGTCGGCGTGTAGACGGTAATGAGGTAGAACGACACCGTGGTCATGATCACCATCATCATCCCGGCAAGCACAATGCTCCAGTTTGCGAGGATGGAGCGATAGATCTCGCGGGGTGTCGGATGATGCTTCCGCGCCAGGAATTCATCGGTTTCCTGCAGCGAGCGTCGAATGAAGAATACGAAAGGAACGATCAGGCAGCCGATGAAGAACGGAATACGCCAGCCCCAATCGTCAAGCTGCGCCGGTGCAAGCCATGCATTGAGAGCGAAACCCAGCGAGGCCGAGACGATGATCGCGACCTGTTGACTTGCCGATTGCCAGCTGGCGTAAAAACCCTTCTTTCCCGGTGTGGCCATTTCCGAGAGATAGACGGAAACCCCACCAAGCTCGACGCCAGCCGAGAAGCCTTGCAGCAGGCGTCCGATCAAGACGAGGATCGGGGCCAATATGCCAATGGTTGCGTAACTTGGCACGAACGCGATGAGCACCGTGCCGGCAGCCATGATCGACAGTGTAACGATCAGGCCTTGGCGCCGGCCGATCCGATCCACGTAGGCGCCGAGGATGATGGCGCCGAGCGGGCGCATCAGAAAGCCTGCGCCAAACGCAACGAAGGTCAGCAGCAGTGACGCGTATTCATTTTCGAGTGGGAAGAATGCCTTGGCGATGTACGACGCGTAGACGCCCGACAGAAAGAAGTCGAACATCTCAAGAAAGTTGCCACTGGTGACGCGGAGCACCATGCCAAGCTTCGACTGTCCGGTGGTAACCGTCATGCCGTCCTCCCTTTTATCGTTTATGTTTTTTTGTCTTGTTCACCCGTCTTGCAGGTGTTGCAAACTTGATCGCGGCCGGATTGACCGATACGCGAGGAGCGATCGTTCAAGCTACGATTGCTGCCTCATCGTATATCAGCTGCCTGTCACCAACCTGTCGCTGCCGCACTCCGCAAGAAAATCGGTTTGAAGACGACGCGCTTGATGAGCCGGCAGATATGGGGGGCTTCTCTCGGATGTTATTCCGTCTGAAATCCAGATCCCTGGATTTCTATCGATCCTGCAACGCGCGGCGCCACTCTTTGAGGAAGCTCGCTCGTTTCGATTGATCGAGATAGGTGAGCAATTCTGCACCAATATGGATCGGCTTGACTGCGCCGCTGCGATCCGCAGGTATCACGCCTTCCGCGCCGAGACCGAGGCGCACAGGACCGACTGACCGGGCCAGGAGAAATTTCTGGCCGCGTTCTGAAAGCAGGTAATCAAGAAACAATTTCGCGGATTCCGGGTGGGGCGCGGTGACGGGTATAAAGGCTATTCGCGACATCAAGGTGATGTAGTCGGCAGGAAACACGATTCCGATAGAGGCATCTTCCTTGGCCCGTTCGATCGCGTAAGACCCTATCATATTGTAGGCGAGCAGATGTTCGCCGGATGAAATCCGATCAAGCACCGTTCCGGTGGTCGAATAGAGCTTGATACCGGCGCTGCCAAACGCACGGACCAAATCCCACGTTGTCCTGGTGATTCCGGCATCGCGCGTGATGAACAGGAAACCGGTCCCGCTCTGCTCCGGGTCATAGGTTGCGATCTTACCTCGATAGATGTCAGGCTTTCGGCTTAGAAGGCTCTTCAGGTCAGTGCGGGTTCGGGGTACATCGGACTCCGCAACGAGGTTCTTGTTATAAACAATGACAATCGGCTCCGCCGTGATGGCATAGGCTTCGTCTTTCCAGATGGCCCAATCCGGGATATGCGCAATTTCCTTCGAGACATAGGGTTGAGCATAGCCGTCATTGACGAGCTTGATCTGCAGATCCATCGCGGAGCTCCAGACAATGTCTCCGGGTGCTGCGCTGGAGGTCGAGGGATCCACGACTTGATTGTAGATATCGTTCGAGTTGATCTTTGTATGGACGATCTCGATGTCCGGATGACTTGCCCGGAAATCGGCAAGCAAGTCGGCGACGTCCGCGTCCTGGGTCGTCGATACGATGTTGAGCTGCTCTCGAGCTCCGGCGATAGCGGATGCTTGCCCTTTGAGAGGGCCGAGCTGCGCCTGCTCCGACATGGCAGGCCACGTCAGCAAGATCCCAACGCACAAGGCCAAGGCTTTGGCAGCCGCCATCGTGACGTTTCCTCGTCCATGAGCCGCTTTGCGGACTTCAGTTTGTTCAGGACCGCAGCCATTCGTACGGCAGCGCACAATCCGGCCTCAACTTGAGCTTTCACCATCACGCTTGGCAAGAGGAAAGCTCACGGAAACCCGCAGACCCCGGCCTTCCGGGCCAGGTGCAAGCACGATTTGGGCCCCGAGACGGTCCGACAAGGCTTTCACGATGGCTAGTCCAAGACCACTGCCTGCAGGGCCGTTCGCCATCGGAATCCGATAAAAACGCTCGAAAACGCGGGCCCGATGGGCCTCCGGAATTCCCGGACCGGTATCCTCGACTTCAATTCGCGCGGTCGTGGCGTCAACAACCGCGCGAACCAGGACCATCCCCCCGGGGCGGTTGTAGCGGATCGCATTGTCGATCAGGTTTGCCAGCAATTCGCCAATCAGGACCGTATTGCCGGCGATGACCGCGGGACAGTCGGATCGATCGAACTGGACGTCGATGTCGTTCGCGAAAGCCTGTGGGGCACGCTCCGACAGGACATTGAAGGCGACCTCATTCAGGTCAACGTTCTCCGCGGCCGGTTGCGCAATGTTCTGCTCGTCGGCCCGTGCCAGTGTCACGAGCTGCCCGAGCAGCCGTTCAAGGCGGTTGATGGCGTTATCGACCTCGTCGAGGGCAGATTGGCCCGCCGGCGTTTCCGACCCCAGGCGTCGCACCAGATCGAGATGCGTCCGCAGTATCGCCAATGGGGTTCGCATCTGATGCGAGGCATCGGCTGTGAATCGGCGCACCAGTCCGATGGCCAGATCCAGCCGCTGTAGCAGGGAATTTACCGCGAGCGCCGGTGCTAAAGCTTCCTGCGGCACCCGGGAAAGGTCGAGCGGACTGAGATTTGGACCGCCCTGAATACCGCGCGCGTCGATTTCTTGCTTGAGTTCGCCAAGCGGCCTCAGGCCTCGATCGACGGCGTACCAGCCGAGGCAAGCGATGAGGCTAATCAACCCGGCCTCGAGCATCGCCAGTCCGATCAGCATTTCACGTTCGACGACGCGGCGCGCCTGCACCGTTTCGGCCACTGCGACGAGGACCAGCTCCGGCCTGCCGTAGACCTGCCGCGCCTGCGCGCCGATACGAACCGTTTTGCCGCGATACGCGCCATCGCGATGGCCGGTTTCGCCAGCCTTCAATCGATCGAAGCCGGATAGTGGAAGATCCTTGTAACCGGTGATCAATTCGCCGAGGTAAGTCACGCTGTAATAGATGCTGTCGTGCGACTGGCTTTCCAGCATGCCGAGCGCAACCTGCGGCAAGTCGACCGTCAGTTCGCCATCTTCCACGCCGACGCGTTCGGCGATGGCGAGAACCGACCCATCGAGCAACCGGTCATGAACTGTCTGCACAACGCGCTGGATCAGCAACATACCGCCGATTCCAAGCACCATCGCCAATACAATGGCGGGCGCCACCAGATTGGTGAGGAGCGTTCGCCTCAACGACGGCCGCCAGGTGGCGATCACTGTACCTCCAGCAGATAGCCTAGCCCGCGGACGGTTCGGATCCGCGGCCCGTCAGGACCGAGTTTCTGGCGAACGCGACCAACATAGAGTTCCGCCGCGTTCGGCGCTACCGCCTCGTCGAAGCCAAATACCTCCGCGATCAGGCGCTCCTTGGAGACGACTTTGCCGGCGCGGGTCATCAGCACTTCCAGCACGGCAAACTCGCGCCGTCGCAATTCAAGCGGCCGGCCGCTCAGTGTAATCGTGCCCGCGGCGCGGTCGAACGCGAGCGGGCCACAGATCAAGGTTGGATTTGGAAGCCCCTGTCCCCTTCTCACGAGCGCGCGAACGCGGGCATCAAATTCGGCGATATCAAATGGCTTGGAGAGATAATCGTCGGCGCCGAGATCGAGCCCGCTGACCTTATCGCCGGTCGCGTAACGGGCAGTCAGAATCATGACCGGAACGGTCGACCCGGCTTGCCGTATCTTGTGCAGGACGCCGAAACCCGACACGTTCGGCAAGTTGATGTCCAGAATGATGAGGCTGTAGGGTTCCAGCAAGGCGGTCTGCGCCGCCGAAGCCCCGTCAGACTCGATATCGACGGCGAACCCGGACAGCTTGAGCCGCTCGGCAAGGCCGCGCGCCATGGCGGCATCGTCCTCGACAATCAGAATCCTCACTGAACAAACCCTTGCGTTCGCACCACCCGTGCGCGGGAGACGTCACCGTGAGGCTAGAAGGACAGTATCGAAAGATCAAATCGGAGCTTCCTCGCGGATGTACGGCTCGCATCCTTCGGACACTTCGCCAGGAGAGGGCCGCGTGCTTCCCGGCATCCCCTCCCTCGACGGTTCGACTTTGCCAGGCCAGTCCCCATATCGTGTGGCAACACGTAACGATACAGCGAGCAGCTTTGATGGCCAGGAGACGCGTGACGGAAACGGAAGCCGACGATCTCCCCCGCTATTTCGTCTGGGTGCGCGGTCTTGAGGGCCCCGAACCGCAGAAATGGATGGCGATGGATTTCGGCGTCGGTGACTGGAAACGGCCGCTCGTGCTCGCCTATCTCGAGCTACCTGAGGGCGAGCGACACTTGCCGTTGTCGGCGCTGGCCCGGCGATATCCGCCGCCGCGGGCAGAGGCTTCGTAGAGGGGCCATCCTGGACGGACGCGAGGATCTCGCCACCCCGTCAACCCAGGGCGAGCAACGCCGCATCACTGGCAGTACTGTTTTCCGCCATAGGTATGACATTTGCCGCCCTCGCTGCTGGCCGGAGCAGACGGCGCGCGCGGGCTCGGTTCGTGGCGGGACACCGCCTTTGGTTTCTGGGGCGACGGATCGGGACGCCGCTGGCACACGCCCTGGGCGTCCAGCACGAATTTGTTGTCACAGACGATCTGGACGCAGCGGTCGCCAACCGCCTTTTGCCCCCTCGCACAAACCAGCGGGCAGATGCGATCGGGCCGGGCGCGCACCGCATCGAGCGCGTCGAGGCTTGCGACCTTCACGTCGAATTTCGTACCGGCATATCTGTTGAAGCTGTCGAGCGCCTTTTGCGACGGTGCAGTCCAGGCGCCATCGGCCGCACCGGGATCGCAACCGACACGCTTCAGGTGCGCCTGGAGCAAGCGGGCGATGTCCGCAGGATCCATCGCTGGCACGCTAGTCGGCGCCACGGCGAGAGCAGCAGCGGGCGCGGCGGGCGGGGTCAGAGCGGCAAGCGTAGCCTGGCGCTCCTTCTCGCGCCGGTCTGCCTCGCGCTTCGCCGCCTCGATCTGTTGCTGCGCCTCCAGCGCGGCCTGCTTCATCGCCTGCTCGACCTGAAGGGCCGCGTCCTCCGCCTGCCGGCGCGCCTCCGCAACCTGCCGCCGGGCATCGTCGAGCTCGCGCTTGGCCTGCTCGGCGATGCGTTGGCGCTCCTTCTCCAGATCGCGCCGGGCCTGCTCGGAGATCTGCTGCGTGGCCCGTTCCGTCTCACGCGCCGCCTGCTCCTCGATCTGTTTCCTGAAATCGTCGCTCTTCTGCCGGACCTGCTGCTCGGCCTGCCGCTGTACGGCATCGGCGTTTTCGCTGATTTTTTCTGCGGCCTCGAGCTTGTCGAGCGCCGCATGCGCAAAGTTGGCATAGATGCCGGTGGCATGAACGGCGAGAAAGGAAAGCCAGGCCTGCTTGGTGCCGGCCTGCGCCGCAAGCTCATAATCCCGCCGGGCTCCCGCGTTCGGATCGATCGGCGGTGCAACCGGCGGCACCAGCGCCACGGTGTCGCCGCCGAGCGATCCGTAGACGAAGGGCTCCTGCCGCCGCCCCGTGCTCTTGAGCACCTCGTCGCGAACCCGGCCAAGCGTCAGGCGAAGGTCGAGGCCCGGTGTCGCCAAATGATTGAGGAGCGCGGTCGCAAACGGGCTGTGCGCACCGTCGCCGTCGCCGGCGACCGCGCCGGCCTTGGCGGCGAACGCAATCAGCGTATCCGCCGTGGCGGGCTCGATCTTGGCGAGGCCGCGGCCCATCGAACGCGTGGCGACACTGCGTGTCATCCGCTCTGCAAACGGATTGTCGCGGCAGGCATCGAGGATGACGAGCCGCAGCCGCTTCGCCGGATTTATCGCCTGGAGAATCCGGTCCAGCGGGACCGCCTCGTCCTCGACGTCGAAATCGCTCTGCAGCCTGGCATCTGCCGGAATCAGGAAGTTCGCGCCGTTCACCTCGATGCCGTGACCGGCGTAATAGACCACGGCCATGTCGGAATCCGCGGCAACCGCAGCAAAATCGCGCACCGCCCGCCGCATCTCGATGACGCCGAGATCGCGGCGAAGCTCCACGATATCGAACCCCATCCGCTTGAACACGTCGCTGATGGCGGCCGCGTCGCTGTCGGGATTGGCCAGCCGCGCGACGCTCTGGTAGTTGGACACACCAAGGACCAGCGCCACTCGCTTGTCGGCCTGCGCGGTCGTCGCCGCTGCCAGCATCAGAGCAATCGCCAGCGCAACACGGCCGGCCAGACGCTGCAGGCGTGACATCGGAGCCGGGAGGATCAATCCGACCATGGTGCAGGCTTCATTCCGTCAAGGAGCCCTAGGCTGGCTCCGGGATGATTTCGAGGGTCTCCTCCCGTAAGTCAACCCGTCTGTGGCCTATCTCACTTCCCGGTGCCGCCGTGGGCGTCAGGCCAAACCTCCGGCGGCATGACTGCGGCCGACGAAGCTCGACCTGATCAAGGAGCCGTATCAGCAGTTCTACAAGAACAATGCCGGTACCGCGCATCTGGTGCAGCGACTGCCGGGCCCGCCCATGCCGCCGGACGAGCCAGTGCGACGAAGCAGTAGGCATCGCGTCGGGAACGCCAGACCGATGCCTTGCGCCCCCATGATTATGGGTGTCGCGGCGCCCGCACCGCGGCTAAACTTGGCCCTGCGCCGCGGGGGACACGCGGTGCAGGACGACGATGATCATGACCGAACAGGGCGAGACGGGTGAAGCCATCACCATCCTCCTCGTCGAGGACGACGCGCCGACCTGCTGGCGGCTCCAGGACGCGCTGGTCAAGGCCGGCTACGAGGTGCGAAGCGCCGGTACGCTGGGAGAGGCTCGTTCGGCGCTGAGCGCGGCTGTGCCGCGCGTGCTGCTCACCGATCTGCGGCTGCCCGACGGCCACGGCGTCGAGCTGATCCGCGAGACAAGGCAACGCTTTCCCGACACCGAGATCATGGTGATCTCGGCGCTCGGCGACGAAGAAAGTGTGATCTCCGCGATCACGGTTGGCGCCACCGGCTATCTCCTGAAGGATGCGTTCCCCACTGATATCGCCACCACCGTGCGCGATCTTGTCGCCGGCCATTCGCCGATCTCGGCCTCGATCGCCCGCTTCATCGTGCGCAGGACGCAAGGTTCCGCGCAGAATGCGGCCGAGCCTCCGCCGGGCCCCGCGCTCAACACCGCAAGGCTCACCCCACGCGAGATCGACATCCTCTGGGGCATTGCCAAAGGTTTCAGCTACGCCGAGATCGCAAGCCATCTCGGCCTGTCCCGGCAGACCGTGCCCGGCCACATCAAGAACATCTATCGCAAGCTCGAAGTGCACACCCGCAGCGAAGCGGTGTTCGAAGCGGTGCAGCAGGGCCTGATCAAGCTGTGAGCGAGATCGTGGCCAAGGCACCGGTCAAACCCGGGCGGCGCCGGCTGCTGGTCTCGCGTCTCGTGCCCTATCTGCTGCTGCAGGCGCTGATAGTGGTCGCGACCGTCCTCGGGCTGCGGCTGCTCCAGCCCAGCGACCCCGACGACTTTGCGCTGAGCGAATTCTCGCTGCGCGAGGACGGCGTGGCACGTCCCGTGACGCTGCCGCATTTCACGTCGTCACGCTATTCCCTGGCCGACCCGCCGCTCTACACCGGCGCCTTCACGTTCCGCCGCGGCGATGTCGCGTCGGGATGGTCGGTATTCCTGCCGCGCTTCAGCAACGCGGTGGAAGTCTCAATCAACGGCGTCGTCATCCTGGATTCCCGACGCGATGCCAACGCCAACCGACCCGACCGCAACACTCCGCAAATCGGGGCGATCCCGTCCTCGCTGCTGCGCGAGGGCACGAACGAGATCGCGGTACGGCTGTTGGTTTGGGGACCGCTCAAGGGCTTTCTCGACACCGTCTATGTCGGGCTGGATGCGGCCTTGCGGCCGGCCTACGAGACACGCACGCTGATGTTCGTCACGTTGCCCGTGGTGTTCTCCGCCTGGCAGTCGATCCTCGCCGTCATCCTGGCGATCATGTGGCTGATGCGCCGCCGCGAGCCGGTTTACGGCGTGCTGGCCGTGGCGATGGTACTCGGCGTAGTGCAGGCCTTTGCGCCGCCACCGGTGCCCCCCTCAACACGTCCCGGCTCGCCGCGGTATTGCTCGCGTCCGCACCGATCGAGAGCGCCCTGGTCGTCGTCTTCGGCGTGCTGTTCTTCGGCTGGCGCTGGCCGCGCTACGGCATGCTGCTGTTCGCGCCGGGGCTCGTCGTGTTCGGCGTCGGACTGATCGCCGGCCCGCCGCTGCCGCGCATTCTGTTTCTCCTGCTTGGCATTCCTACCGTCGGTCTCTGCCTGCTCCTGATGGCCTGCGTCACCGCTGCCGCGGTGGTGCGGCGGCAGGACGCGGCAAGCTTCACGCTCGGCTGCGCGGTGACCATCGTGCTGATCTGCTGGGTCCACGACATGCTGTCGGTGTTCGAGATCGTGACCGACGAGCGCATCTTCCTCTCGCGCCTGTCCTACTCGGCGATGCTGGTCGCGATCGGCGCCGGCTTGACCTGGCGGTTCGCGCGCGCGCTGAACCAGGTCGACAGCTTTGCCGACCAGCTCGTGACGCGCGTACGTGAGGCCGAGGAGCGGCTGAAGGCGAGCTTTGCCCGCGAGGAGGAGCGCGCAAGGGCAGCCGCGCTCGCCAATGAGCGCACGCGGCTGATGCGCGACCTGCATGACGGCCTCGGCGGCCAGCTCATCAGCATCGTGGCACTGTCCGAGCGCGGGCACGAGGGCGCGACCATCACCGACGCTGCCCGTGCGGCGCTGAAGGACCTCCGCCTCGTCATCGACTCCATGGACGACATCGGCGGCGACCTGATGCTCGCACTCGGCTCCTGGCGCGAGCGAGCGACCGCGCAATTGCGACCGCACGACATCGCGCTCGACTGGCACGTGGCCACGCCGCAGGGGCTGCCGCTGCATCCCGAGCTCAGGCCATGGCATGTCATCCAGATCGTGCGCATCCTCGACGAGGCCGTGACCAATGCGGTCAAGCACGCACAGGCCCGCCGCATCGCGGTCACCATCGAGACGGTCGACGAAGGTCAGGGGCCGTTCGGTGTGATCAAGGTCGCGGATGATGGCAAGGGCTTTGCGAACGGTTCTGCGCCGGTCGGCAGCGGCAGAGCCACCGACGCGGGCCAGACCGCGCGGGGGCTTCGCAACATGAGGAGCCGTGCCGCGCGCTGCGGGGCGATGCTCGATCTGAGCTCGGATTCCTCAGGCACGCGCGTGCGGCTGCAATTGCCGCAGATTTTCCCCGACAGCGGTGCCGCCGTCGGCTGAAAAGCCCCCTCTCCGAACGTGTGGGACGCGCGGAGAGAGGGACGGGCCGGATGATTTGCCTGCGGAAGACGGGGGTTCGTCCGCAATGCTCCTTCGCCCGAACTCTTTCGTCTTTCTCAGCGCACGCCGACGCGATTGACCGGACCACCGCGATTCATCGGCGTGCCCGCGCGCACGCCGACACCGGGCGCACCGACCCCGGGTGTCGCGACCGCGACTGCGGCGGCCGGCGCAGCGACCACTGCCGCTCTCGGCCGCACCACGCAGCCCTTGGGTATGCCGACCGTCTTGCAATAGACCACCGCCTGCGCCGGGCTCGTGCCCAGCGAGACCGTCGCCGCACCTGCCAGCGCCAAAATTGTCAGCCCGGCGCTCAGCGCTCCCGCTCTTTTCGACATCTTGCTCTCCTGCTTCCCGTTCGGCGTCCCGATGCAATCACCGGGTCTCGCGGCCGACGTGCAGCCTGAATGACAAAAGACGGCGCGCTGATACATGCCATGAAAATGGGGGTACGGCGGCGGGAGGGGCTGGCCGATGCCATGAACATGGCATGGACCTGCGCCCGGCGCTCGCGAGATGGTCCGGCCCGCTTGATCCCAGGCGGGACCAACGACATTCCCAAGGAGGTGTTTTATGAAGATCTCGGTTCTTGCCGTGCTGCTGCTCGCCGCTACCGCCCAGACCGCCGCTGCGCAATCCGGTCCGACGCCGCAGGAGCAGATGACCTGCCGAAGCGACGCGAACAAATTCTGCGCCGAACATATCGGCAAGCCGCCACAGATGAATGCCTGCCTGCGCGAGAACAAGTCGAAGCTTTCGGACGGCTGCCGCAAGGTCGTGGAGTCACACGGCGGGTGAGTGCTCGCGTCCACAACACAAATCTCGGCGGCGTCAAAGCCGTCAGGCCATAGACGTCGATGCGCCGGTCATAGGTCGGGCGCGCGCACGACGGCGAGGATGGACGCTAATCGTCGTCGCCGAATAGCCTGATCTGCGGAAAGCCGCCGCGCGGCCTGCTCGGGACCTCGCGCGCATCGGCATCTTCGCGGATGTTGCGCGCGACGTCGTCCCAATCGGTGCGGTCGCGCATCCCACGCGGATCGCGGAAATCGTAGTGGCGGCGCTCGGCCCAGCGCTCACGGCGCTCCGTCCGGCGCCGTTCAGACGTGGCGCGCTTGACGTCAGAATCCCTGGCCTTGGCATAGGCGTTGTCGGATGAGGATGACGGCTCTGTCGATGCTTGCCGCTCGGCAGGCTTTGCGACTTGCGGAGGCGACGCCGGTGGCGGTTTCGGGGGCTCCACCGCTGCCGCCTGCGAAGGCTGTTGCGCTGGCTGTTCAGCGTTGGCTTGAGTGGTCTGCGTGTCGGGCTTCACCGCTTCGGACTTTGCCTCAGGCTTGGACTCGGCCTTGGCGTCGGATTTGGCTTCGGCCTGCGCTGGCGCGGCGACCATGGCGCCGAAGGCTTGCGAGCCGGTGAGATATTGCAGGCGCTCGGATGGCGCTTCCGTCGTGGCGGGCTTGGCGTCAGCGCGCTGCGCGATCTTGCTGGTATCAGGCCCCTGCTTGGGCGAGACCGGATTCATGATATTGCCGGCGACAATGCCGCCGCCGAGACCAATGGCGATGGCTGCGACGATGGTTCCTGCACCGACGAAATAGGCTGTCGAGGCGCGCATTGGTCCACTCCCTCTTTGGAGCGGGCAACGCTTGTCAATTGCAGGATGTTCCCGATATAGCCGCAGTTCCGGAAGGAACTTGCGCGTCAGATCTGCTGCGCCACCTTCTCGAGCCCAATGATGCGGGCGAGCTTGCGCACTTCCTCTTTCTGGTCGTCACGCAGCTGGAACAGCAGCGGCATCGCGGCCGACTTCAACTGCTGGACCTCGTCGCAATTGGGATCGATCGGCACGCCCTGCACGTTCGGATTGGACAGCTTGTTTGCCGAGATCTTGCGGACAACGTTGCGCAGCGCGGTCTCGACCGACGGCCAGTAATATTCCTGCGACGACGACAACTTCAGACGGTCCCTGATGCCCGCAATCTGTACGTCGGACAACAGCGAATAGGATTTCTGCGGCTGCGGCTTGGCGACGACCTTCGGCTTGGCCGGGACTTCGACGGCAGGAATCTCTGCAGCGGCCGGAGCCTCGTTCACGCTCGCCTTGGGCATCGGGAAATCGGATGGCGTGGCGGCGGCAAACGCCTGACGCAGCGGCTCGGTCAGCACGGGCATTTGCGAGAGCTTGTCCGCCGGAACCTGAACCGGGTCGATGGCGGCCGAGGCTAGCGCCAGCGTCGGAACCAGACGGTCGGCCTTGGCGGCCCGATTGGTTGCAAGCAGCTTGGGCGCCGGCGCCTGCGTGATCATTTCGGCGCTGACGCTGGGCACGCTATCGCGGCCGAGAATGGCGGTGGTGGCGGCGCCGAGGACGAGGAAGCAGGTCAGCACGACGATGGTGATGGCTTTCGACAAACGTCTCTCCGCAACCGGCTTCAAGTCCACGTGATCACTGCGCGCAAACTGGGCGAAAATTAAGGCTTAACCGTGCCATCGCGGCGGCAATCGCGCGGACTGCGGCGACATGATCTGGAAAGGTCAACAAAATCAAGCAGCTAGCGCCAGATCGTAAGCGTCCTGGATGTCGGCCACGATCTCCGAGGCCTCCCAGACTCCACGCGGCTCGACCGATTGCAGCGCCACCGTCCAATTGCCGCCCCGGCGGGTGCGGGGGACGCTGACGATGTCGAAGCGAACATTGCGGCACAGCGGGTGGCGGGCCAGCGCATGGGCCACGCGAACGCGAATTTCGTCCAGCGAAGCCGCCGTCTTGGCGTTGAGAAAGTCGAAGTCCATCGCCTGTCCCTCTCGGTCCTGATTGGCGCCTGAGGGAATTCTGGGCGATCGATGGTTAATCTGCCGTTAAGTGACCGCTTCTAAGGAGCGCTCGACTAACTGTGATGGAGGGGACGGGCCCTGTCGGTCTCCGGTTTTTACGGGGAGAGGCGGCCACCCGCCTCTCGATACTCCGCGACCGTCCGCGCGACGAGATCGTTGGCCTCCATCACTTCGGTTACACCCGATATCGAATGCCCGCCGCTCCAGATATCGCGCCAGCGCTCGGGGCGGCTCTCGCGCGCGTTGACTTCGATGTCCTTGCCGACGTCGATTGCACCGCGCGCCGGCAGATCGTCGGGGTCGAGACCGGCTGCCAGGATCGACGGCTTGAGCATGCTGGTCTGCAGGCCCGTGAACGCGGTGGTCAGCAAGATGTCGTCCGCGCTGCCGTCGACCAGCATTTGCTTGTGACGCTCATC
This sequence comes from Bradyrhizobium sp. 35, assembly GCF_023073215.1. Lineage (NCBI taxonomy): Bacteria > Pseudomonadati > Pseudomonadota > Alphaproteobacteria > Hyphomicrobiales > Nitrobacteraceae > Bradyrhizobium > Bradyrhizobium sp. 35. The sequence goes on along the minus strand of NZ_JADPJC010000074.1, from coordinate 54,431 downwards.
CGCCATGCTCTCCCGCGTCCCGATGAACTTCGTACCCATGTAGCCGAGATCGCAGCCGAGCACTTCGGCCGCGCGCAATGCGTGGCCGTCGCTGATGCCCCCCGCGAGCACGATGATGCCATCGTAGAACGCACGCACCGCGCGGACGAAGGCGAACGGGTTGAGCCAGCCGGTTTGCCCGCCCGCGCCGGCGGTAAGCAGCACGAGCCCGTCGGCACCTGCTTCCGCCGCGCGTTCGGCGTGGCGGATCGAGGCAACATCCGCAAGCACCAATGCGCCGACGTCGTGCAGCGGCTTGAGCACCGTCGTGGGCGAGCCGACCGAGGTGATGACGATCTCCGGCCTGTGGTGCAGCAACACGGCGAGATCCTGCTCCAGCCGTGCATTGGAGCGGTGCACGATCAGGTTTGGGCAAAGCGGCGCGGCCTTTCGGCCGGTTTGATCTTCATGCCGCCGCAGCCGCGCTTCGATGTCGGTGAGCCATTCATCGAGTTGTTCGGTGCTACGGCAATTCGCGGTGGGGAAGCTGCCGATCACGCCGTTGCGGCAGGCCGCGACCATGAGCTCGACGCCCGACACCAGAAACATCGGCGCGGCAATCAGCGGCAGGGCGAGACGACCGTGGAAATGTTGCAGCCGATCTGACGTCACGCGTGCCTCCCTCGCGCGGGCTTAGTCGTTCCATCCCGCATTCCCTGTGCTAGCGTCGCGGTAAACATTGGCACGCCGGAAGCCGATAACAAAGCAGCGAGGAAACATATGTCCGATCCGCTCCATGCATCGTCCCCGACTTGCGCGCAGGCGCTGCGGGCGCTGTCGCGCTATCCGGGCCGAACCGCGTTCGCGTGGCCCGGCGGATCGCTGAGCTATCAGGGCACCATCGACCTGATCGGGCGCATCCAGGGCGTGTTCATGCGGCTTGGATTGCAGCCCGGCGCGCGGGTCGCCTTCCTCACCGCGAACCGCGCCGACACCTGGTGCGCCGGCGTTGCCGCGCAATTGTCGCGGCTCTGCGTCACCTGGCTGCATCCTTTGGGATCGCCGGGAGACCAGATGTTCCAGCTCGAGGATTCCGAGGCCGAGGTGCTGGTGGTCGATGCGGCCGCCTTCCACGATCGCGGCGGCGAGCTCGCCGCGCAGGCGACCTGGCTCAAGGCGGTGTTCACCACGGGACCGGCCAACTATGGCGTCGATCTCTTGCAGGCGATCGAGATCGAAGGCCATGCCAGCGCGCATTGCCTCGCCCGACCCGACGACCTCTCCACGCTGAATTACACCGGTGGCACCACCGGCAAATCCAAGGGCGCGTTGCGCTACCACCGCGAAAATGCCGGAGCCGCGGCCGCGATCCTCGCCGACTTCGAGATTCCCGATGGCGCGCGCTACCTCGCGGTGGCACCGATCAGCCATGTCGCCGGCACGAAAGTGCTACCGACCTTGATGCGGGGCGGCACCGTGCACATGCTGAAGGGTTTCGATCCCGAGGCGGTGCTGGGGACTATCGCACGCGAGCGCATCAACTTCACGCTGTTCGTGCCGACCATGGTCTATGTGCTGCTCGATCATCCCGCATTGAGCAGGACCGACCTCTCCTCGCTCGAGCTGGTGCTCTACGGCGCCTCCGCGATGTCGCCGAGCCGGCTGGTCGAGGGCATCGAACGGATCGGGCCGGTGTTCTCGCAGCTCTACGGCCAGACCGAATGCTACCCAATCTCGGTGCTGCGCAAGGCGGATCACGATCCCAAAACGCCCGAACTGTTCCTGTCCTGTGGCTTCCCGATCGCGGCGTGCGAGGTCAAGATCCTCGACGACAACGACCAGGAGGTGAAGACGGGCGAGGCCGGCGAAATCTGCGTGCGCGCTCCGCATGCGATGGCGGAGTACTGGAAGCGGCCCGACACCACCGCCGAGACGCTCAAGAACGGCTGGGTGCACACCGGCGACATCGCTCGTAAGGACGATCGCGGCTACATGTTCATCCTCGACCGCAAGAAGGACATGATCGTCTCCGGCGGCTTCAACATCTTTCCGCGGGAAATCGAAGACGTGCTGTCACAGCACGCCGATGTGGCCATGGTTGCGGTCGTCGGCATCCCCGACGAGAAATGGGGCGAGGCCGTGACCGCTGTCGTCGTCCTGCGCGAAGGCGCAAAACCTGACGCCGATGAACTGATCAATCTGGTGAAGACGCGAAAAGGCTCGGCTCATGCACCGAAGCAGATCCAGTTCGTCAAGCAACTCCCGATGACCGGCGTCGGCAAGGTCGACAAGAAGATGCTGCGCGCGAGCTTTTGGAGCGGGCGGGGCCGGATGGTGGGATAGATAAGGTGCCTCACCGCTTCTCGATCACCAGGCTTTGCACGGCTCGGCCGAAATAGCCCTGCCGGTCGGCGAGCCGCGACATCGCAAGCCCGGCACCATCGGGGCCGATCCAGGAATCACCGTCGAGCAGGATCCATTCGCCGACCGGCTGGCGCGCAAAGCTCACGGTGAGGTCAGCGTTGATGTAGGTCCAGGCGCGGAAATCGAGCGACGAGGCGGTGCCGTTGGAAAAATCGGCCGCGACCACGGCGCGCGTCGCCTGGGAGAGCGGTTCGCCCGCGATCAGGGGATGGTCGACGCGAAACCAGATCGCGCCGGCGCCGGCTTGCCCGAAGCGGCCGCGCGCAGCGCGCATCGAGACTGAACGTACGAACGGGCTGGTAGCGGCATGACCGTCCTCGAGCAGCGAGTCCTCCGGCGACGGCAGCGTAACCGGCAGCGCCTTGACGTGCTCGGGCAGCGTCAGCGCCTGGCGCTTGATCTTGAGCACGGTGGCGCCGACCACCTGGACGCCGTCGGCGAGCAGCTTGACTCCGCAGAGCTGGATCTTGCGGCCCTCGCGCAAGATCTCGGTCGCGATCGTGAGTGGTGCCACCGGCACCGGGCGCATCAGGTCGATGGTGACGCGCGCGATGTCCATTGCAACTGGCGTCGGAATGCGCTCAGCCGCCCACGTCACCAGCGCGGCCGGCGCCGAACCGTGCTGCATACGCCGGTCCCACGGGCCCGCGGCATCCGGGCTGGTGACGACGCTGTCGCCGTCGATGCGGTAGATGGGAGGCATCGTTTCTCCGTGATGCACATTCGGTGCTGAGCAAAAGCTGTCGTCCCGGCGAAGTTCACAACGGCGGATCGACCGCCTCGTCGTATTCCTTCTTGAAGCGCGCGATCATTTCGGCGGCTGGCACGATGCCGTCGATGCTGCCGACGCCCTGGCCCGAACCCCAGATTTCCTTCCAGGCTTTTGGCTTGGCGCGCTCGCCGGAGGCGTCGGTGCCGAAGTTCATCTTGGAGGGATCTGACGTCGGCAGGTTCTCCGGATCCATACCGGCGGCGAGAATCGACGGCTTCAGATAGTTGCCGTGCACGCCGGTGAACAGGTTGGAATAGACGATGTCGTCAGCCGTCGCGCCCGCGATCATCTCCTTGTATTTGTCGACGGCATTGGCTTCCTTGGTGGCGATGAAGGCCGAGCCGATATAGGCAAAGTCGGCGCCAAGTATGCGCGCGGCGCGGATCGCCTTGCCGTTGCCGATCGCGCCCGACAGCGCGATCGGGCCGTCGAACCATTTTCGCGTCTCGGCGACGAACGCCAATGGCGAGATCGTGCCGGCATGGCCGCCGGCGCCCGCGGCGACCAGGATCAGGCCGTCGGCGCCCTTCTCGATCGCCTTGTGCGCAAACTTCTGGTTGATCACATCGTGGAAGACGATGCCGCCCCAGCCGTGCACGGCCTGATTGAGCTCCTCGCGTGCGCCGAGCGAGGAGATAATCATCGGCACCTTGTACTTGGCGCAAAGCTGCATGTCGTGATCGAGCCGGTTGTTCGACTTGTGCACGATCTGGTTGACCGCAAACGGCGCCGACGGCTTGTCGGGATGCGCGCGATCATAGGCCGCGAGCTCTTCGGTGATGCGCGCCAGCCACTCGTCAAGCAGCTCCGGCGGCCGCGCGTTCAGCGACGGAAACGAGCCGACCACGCCCGCCTTGCACTGCGCGATCACGAGATCGGGCACCGAGATGATGAAGAGCGGCGAACCGATCACGGGGATCGACAGGCGTCCCTTGAACAAGGCAGGCATGGACATTGCGAGACGATCCTCTGTTGGCGGTCACATCGAAGTTGGGAGCCATACCAACAAGGCAATCTTTCCACTGTCAAGTATTGCGTTTTAGCGCCGTGGAGGGACGCCGTTACCGCAATTCCAAGCCGCGGAATTCAGCGCGGACCGACGACATCACGCAAGCAAATCCGGATTGATCAGCCGCTCGAACGAGAACATCTCGTCCCATTTCTCCTGGGTCAGCAGCTTGCGCTCGACGACGACGATCTGATGCAGCGACTTGCCGCTCTTGTAGCCCTCGCGCGCGATCTCGGCGCATTCCTTGTAGCCGAGCAGCGGCTTCAGCACCGTGACGATACCGAGCGAATTCAGCACCATGTTGCGGGTGTGCTCCTCGTTGGCAGTGATGCCGACGACGCAATTCTCACGCAGGCTGTTGACCGCGCGCTCCATGGTGCGGATCGAGAAGAACAGCGCGAACGAGATCACCGGCTCCATCACATTGAGCTGGAGCTGACCCGCGGACGCCGCGAGCGTCACGGTGGTGTCGAGCCCGATCACGAGGAAGCTAGTCTGGTTGACGACCTCGGGGATGACAGGATTGACCTTGCCGGGCATGATCGAGGAGCCCGGCTGAAGCTGCGGCAGGTTGATCTCGTTGAAGCCGGCACGCGGGCCCGAGGCGAGCAGGCGGATGTCGTTGCAGATCTTGGTCAGCTTGCTCGCGGTGCGCTTGAGCACGCCGGAGAGCTGCACATAGGCGCCTGTATCCGACGTCGCCTCCACGAGATCGCCTGCTAGGATGAAGTCGACGCCGGTGAGCGCGCTCAGATGCCGGACCGCGAGCTTGGGATAGCCGTGCGCCGCGGTGACGGAGGTGCCGATCGCGGTGGCGCCGAGATTGATCTCGCGCAGCAGCGCGCGGGCCTCGGAGATTCGATCGACCTCCTCGCCCATGGTGGTGCCCCAGCCGCGGAATTCGGCGCCGAGCGACATCGGCACCGCGTCCTGCAAATGGGTGCGGCCCATCTTCAGCACGCGCTCGAACTCCCTGCCCTTGGCGAAGAACGCCTCCTGGAGCTGACGCAGCGCCGTCATGTAGCTCTCGAGCCGCAGGATCAGCGCCAGCCGAAAGGCGGTCGGATAGGTGTCGTTGGTGGACTGGCCGTAATTGACGTGATCGTTGGGGCTGACGTGCTGGTAGTCGCCCTTGGCAAAGCCGAGCGATTCCAGCGCGAGATTGGCGATCACCTCGTTGGCGTTCATGTTGGTGGAGGTGCCGGCCCCGCCCTGGATGAAGTCGGTGACGAACTGGTCCATCATATCGCCGGCGATGACGCGATCGCAGCCCACGATGATGGCTTCCGCGACTTTGGTGTCCACCGCGCCGAGATCGCGGTTGGCCATGGCGGCGGCCTTCTTGACGTAACCAAGCGCCTTCACGAAGTAAGGCTCCTGGTTCATCGGAATGCCGGTGATGTGGAAGTTCTCCTTCCCGCGGATGGTCTGGACGCCGTAATAGATGTCGTCGGCGATCTCACGCTGTCCGAGGAAGTCCTGCTCCGTGCGGCTCATGGGCGCTCCTTGCTTGCTCGCGCGACGTCCTCAGTTCTGGCACAGCGCGCTGGTGACGAAGGTATCAGTGCGGCAGTCATCCGGTTTGCGTTGCCTGCCCGGGATCAGAACCTTGGCCGAGCACTTTTCCGCGGAGTCGGCATTCAGGCTCTTGCCTTCCGTGTAGCCCTTGCTCTGGCAGAGTTTGTCGGCGGCGAGCTTGCAGTCGGGCGCGCCGTTCGACGAGGCCGGACAGGCCACGCGTCCCGACACCATGGTCGACGGCTTCGCCAGGCGCGACAAATCGTTCATGGTCTCGCTCGGGCTTTTGATCGGCGGCAGGATCGAGGGCAGCTTTTCGAACAGCTTGCCCATTTCGTTGATCAGCCCGGGGTTTTCCTCGTGCGCCGGCGGCGACGAAGGAGCTGTCGAGGGCGCCGGTGCGGCCTGCGGTCCTTGCTCCTGCAAGCCGAGCGCCGGCGGTGCGGATTGCGGCCATCCGGTACCGCCGGCAGCGAGCAGGACCGAAAGCGCCGCAAATGTCAGCGTGCCCAGTCGCAGGACCGGATTGCCGGATCGAAGCATCATGGCGGCAACCGTAGCCGAACGAGGCGCGGTGGCAAAGCGCCTTGGGCGTTAGATCAATTTGATTGCGACGACAAAGCCGAGCACGAGCACCGCGGCGCCGATTGCCACCACCAATCCGAGATGCTTCTCGATCTTGATCCGGATCCAGTCGCCGTAGCGGTTTAGCAGGATCGCCACGATAAAGAAGCGCCCGCCACGCGCCACGATCGAGCACAGGATGAAGAGCCCGAGATTGTAGCCGGCAAAGCCGGACGTGATGGTCACGAGCTTGTAGGGGATCGGCGTGAGGCCCTTGAGCAGGATGATCACGGCGCCCCATTCGGCATAGGAGGCGCGGAAGGCGTCGACCTTGCCGCCGAGGCCATAGACTTCGATCAGCCAATGGCCGACCGAGTCGAAGAGCAGCGCACCGATAGCGTAGCCCAGAAGGCCACCCAGCACCGACGTCGCAGTGCAGATCGCCGCATAGACCCAGGCGCGTTGCGGGCGCGCCAGTGACATCGGGATCAGCATCACGTCCGGCGGGACGGGAAAGAAGGAGCTTTCAGCGAAAGCCACGGCGCCCATGATCCAGAGCGCGTAAGGCTTGTGAGCGGCGTCGATGCACCAGTCGTAAATACGTTTCAGCATGGCGCCGCGATGAAGCACCATGGGACGGATTTGTCCATGCCGAGATGGGACCGATTTGTGCCAATACTAGTGGCGCTTGCGCGCGGTGCGGCCTTCGAGCGCGACGATTGGCCGCCTGGCGGCGACACGCGGTGACGCAACTTTGGGCAGTTTCATAGCCGACTTCGGCAGTTTCTCGGCGATGCCGAGCATGTCTTCACGCCGCGTCATCTCGCGCCAGACGTCCTCGGGGCGCACGCCGGCCGAGGCCCAGAGCACGGTCAGATTGTAGAGTAGATCTGCGCTTTCCCGGATCACGGCTTCGCTATCGCCGTTGACCGCGTCGATGACGACCTCGATGGCCTCTTCAGCCAGCTTCTTCGCCATTTTTGACGGGCCGCGCTGAAACAGCCGCGCTGTGCGCGATGTTGCCGGATCAAGGTCCCTGGCCGCGAGCACAGCCAGATATAGCCGCTCAAGCGAATCACTCATGTACGCGACGCTACTCTAAACCCATGGCCAGCGCGTTAACGCGCGATAGTAGAGCCCAAAAAGGGGCCGCCGCGGCAAGCACGACGGCCCGTTTGTGGTCAACCTTTTGTTGTGGCCAAAACTAGTAGCAGTTGGTGCGGTGGCCCTGGCCGCAGAGCTCCGACGGAGCCGTGCCGCCGTAACGCTGATACTGGTAGTTCGGGCCGGGTCCGTAATACGGGCCGTCGCCGTAATAGGCAGGGCCGCTGTAATAGGCGGGGCCGCCATAATAGGGGCCATCGTCATAGGCGTAGGCGTTGCGGGTCGCGGCGATCGCAAGACCGGTGCCGACGATGCCGGCAAACGCTGCAGCAGCCGCCGCGCCACCGCCGCCACCATGCCAATGACGGCCGCCCGCGTAGGAAGCGGTCGGGGTTATTGCGGTCAGCGCCAGCACCGCGGCGGTAGCGAGAACGGCCTTACGGCCGGCAAATCCTGAAAATCTGTCAAACATGTCCTGGACCCTCCTTGGGACCTCGAATGGTGCCTGATGACAGGCTCGTGTCTCTCAAACACCCGCATCCCATGTTGGGTTCCCCAACCCCAACACAAGCTGAACGGGGTTGCGTGATCGTGACGCAACCGCCGCTCATCCGCCGTTCATGTTGGCGCGAACAAGCTTGTCGCCAGCCGGCGCTCCGAGCGTCACCAAGCCATAACAACACCGGACCGGCGCGACTGATGTTCGAATTCACGACAATTGCTCTTCGCGGTCTGCTGGCCGCTGCAATCTCGCTTGCGGTGCTGACTGCGCGCGATGCTACCGCGGCCGAGACCGTCGTGCCCTCCATTGCGATCCACTTCACCTTCGACCGCCCGATCGATGCGAGCATGGCGCCGTTCTTTCTTGCCGCCAAGGACGGCAGCTTCGGCGCCGAACGTCTCAACGTCTCCTTCAGCAGCGCGGCCGGATCGCCGGAGGCGCTTGCGCGCGTCGCCAAGGGCAACAGCGAGCTCGCGCTCGTCGACATCAACGAGCTGATCCGCTTCCGCGACAAGGATGCGACCCCGGTCAAGGCGGTATTCGTGCTGTTCAACCGCGCGCCCTACGCGATCGTCTCCCGCAGGAGCCGCGGCATCCACCTCCTGCCCGACCTGGACGGCAAAACCGTCGGCGTTGCCGATAGCGATCTGTCGATGCGGCTGTGGCCGGCGCTGGCGCAGCAGAACGGCATCGACACGGCTCACGTGAAATTCCACAAGATCAGCGCCGCGGTGCGCGAGCCGATCCTCTCCGCGGGACAGGTCGATGCCGTCGCCGGCTTCAGCTATCTCTCGGCAGTGAACCTGCGCGACCGCGGCGTGCCAGGCGGCGATCTCGTCGCGCTTCGCTATGCCGATTATGGTTGCGAGGCCTATGGCTTTGCCGTCGTGGTCAACCCGGCTTTCGCCGCGGCCAAGCCGGACACCGTGAAGGGATTCGTCCGCGCATTGATCGCCGGCATCAACGCGACCGTCAAGGACCCGGCGCGTGCGGCGGACGAAGCCGCGAGCCGCATCGACGGCGGCGATCGCGATCTTGAGCTGGAGCGGCTGCGCACCGTCCTCGTCGACAACATCCTGACGGACGAGGTCCGTCGCAACGGCCTCGGCGACATCGACCCGGCGCGCATGGATCGCGCGATCGACCAGATCGGGCAGGATTTCAAATTCCGCAACCGGCCGGCGGCGGGCGACATCTTCGACAGCGGGTTCTTGCCGCCAGTTGCAGGGCGGTTGATCAACTGAGCAAAACCGACAGCTTCCGCTATATCTCACGGGCGATCCCTGATTAGAGTATGCGCTCACTCCGTTCCAGCCGCCCGAGCTCCTCGCCCATGCCCATTCTCCGCCTCTACACCCGCGTTCTCGAGCTGCTCGGTAAGGAGGCACGGCTGGGCTGGCTGCTTGCGGTCGTCAATCTCCTGCTTGCGGGCTCGCAATTCGCCGAACCGGTGCTGTTCGGCCGGATCGTCGATGTGCTCTCCGGCAAGACGGTCGCAGGCTCCAACTCGGCCTGGCCGTTCCTGGTTGCATGGGTCGCGTTCGGACTGTTCACCATCGTCTGCAGCGCGGTCGTAGCGTTGCAGGCCGACCGGCTCTCCCACCGCCAGCGGCAGGCGGTCCTGACGGACTATTTCGAGCACATCCTGCAGCTGCCTCTGACCTTCCATTCGGGCACCCATTCGGGCCGGTTGATGAAGGTGATGCTGAACGGCACAGATGCGCTGTGGCGGTTATGGGTCGGCTTCTTTCGAGAGCATTTTGCCGCGATCCTCTCGGTCGTGGTGCTGCTGCCGCTATCGCTCTACCTGAACTGGCGGCTTGCAATCCTGCTGTTCGTGCTCTGCATCGTCTTCACCGCGCTGACCACCTTCGTGGTGCGCAGAACCTTCGGCATGCAGATGGAGGTGGAGGAGCACTACAGCGAGCTCTCCGCGCGCGCGTCCGACGCCCTTGGCAACGTCGCGCTGGTGCAGAGTTTCGTCCGCGTCGAATCCGAGGTGAAGGGCCTGCGCTCCGTCGCCGACGAGTTGCTAGCGGCGCAAATGCCGGTGCTGTCGTGGTGGGCACTCGTCACCGTCATCACGCGCGCCTCCACCACGATCACCGTGCTCGCGATCTTCACTTTCGGCATCGCGCTGCACGACCAGGGGCTGACCTCTGTCGGCGAGATCGTCATGTTCGTGAGCTTCGCGACGCTTCTGATCCAGAAGCTGGAGCAGGTCGTGAGCTTCATCAACAACGTGTTCATGGAAGCCCCGCGCCTGCGCGAGTTCTTCAACGTGCTCGATGCGGTTCCTGCGGTGCACGACCGGCACGACGCGATCGATGCGGGTCGGCTCTCCGGCCTCGTCGAATTCAACGACGTCACCTTCTCCTATGACGGCAAGCGGCCGGCGGTCGAGGACCTCTCCTTCACCGCGCTTCCCAGCCAGACCATCGCACTGGTCGGCGCGACGGGCGCCGGCAAGTCGACGGCGATTGCGCTGCTGCATCGCGCCTTCGATCCGCAGTCCGGCTTCATCAGGATCGACGGCATGGACGTGCGCGGGGTGACGCTGACATCGCTGCGGCGGAACATCGGCGTGGTCTTTCAGGAGGCGCTGCTGTTCAACCGCTCGATCGCGGAGAATTTGCGCGTCGGCAAGCCGGACGCCACCGAGGCCGAGATGCGCAAGGCGGCGGAGCGCGCGCAGGCGCTCGAATTCATCGAGCGCAGCGGCGGCTTCGAGACCAATGCCGGCGAGCGGGGCCGGATGCTGTCGGGTGGTGAGCGCCAGCGGCTGTCGATCGCACGTGCACTGCTGAAGGATCCGCCGATCCTGATCCTGGACGAGGCGACGAGCGCACTCGACGCCGTCACCGAGGCCAAGGTGAATACCGCTCTCGACGAAGTGATGAAGGGCCGCACCACCTTCGTGATCGCCCACCGTCTCTCCACCATCCGCAATGCCACGCGTATCCTGGTGTTCGAGAACGGGCGCGTGATCGAAAGCGGAACTTTCGATGAACTCGTGGCCAAAGGCGGCCATTTCGCCGACCTCGCCAGGGCTCAATTCATGGTTCAGGAGAACGCACGGGCCAGCGTGACAGCGGCTGAGGCTGCCGCGACGGCCGCCAAGTCGCCTTAACAAGCCGCCTTGGCAAGTCCCCATCGTATCGTCGAAATTCGGCCCATTTCATTGCGGAATACCCGGCTGATGCCCCTATTCCCGACGCACCAGCCGGTATAGGTTTGCGGCGCCGCAAGCGGCGGCGCTGGATTTCAGAACCGAACATCAGATCACGAGAGCCGACCGGAACCGGCGGGTCTCCAAGGACCGGAATCGGATAGTGCACGCTCTTCGCCCGCTGCTTCGTCAATCCCTGTTCAACCTGTTCGCCGCGGCACTCGCGTGTGCCGCGTTGCTCGCGCCGCGCGCGGCGAGCGCCGAAGCGCTGCTCCTGATCGAGGCCGATAGCGGCAAGGTGCTGCAGGCGGAGAACGCGACCATTCCCTGGTATCCGGCTTCCGTCACCAAGATCATGACCGCCTATGTGACGCTGAAGGCGGTCAAGGACGGCAAGCTCACACTCGACACACTGCTCACGGTTTCGCCGACGGCAGCCTCGCAGTCGCCCTCGAAGATGGGCTTTCGCCCGGGAACGCAGCTTACCGTCGACAACGCGCTCAAGATGATGATGGTGAAATCGGCGAACGACATGGCCGTCGTGCTCGCCGAAGGCGTTGGCGGTTCGATCGATGGTTTCTCGGCGCTGATGAACGACACGGCGCAGAAGCTCGGCATGACGCAGACGAGCTACGTCAATCCGAACGGCCTGCCCGCCGACGGACAGATCACCTCCGCGCGGGATCTTGGCATTCTCGCGCGCTCGTTCCTGCGCGACCTGCCCGAGTACGAGTACTTCGTGCACATTCCGGCAATCCGCTTCGGCAAGCGCGTCACCGGCAATTTCAACAAGCTGATCGGCCGCTATCCCGGCGCCGACGGTTTCAAGACCGGCTTCATCTGCGCCTCCGGCTACAATCTCGTCGCGTCGGCCACCCGCAACGGCCGCCGGCTGATCGCCGTCGTGCTGGGCGCCAACTCCGGGACCGCGCGCGCGGTGAAGGCGGCGCAGCTGCTGGAGCGCGGCTTCTCGCAAGATAATCTCACCTGGCTCCGCCCCTCGCTCGGCACCGTTGACAAGCTGGTCCCGGTCGACGCCTCGCCGCCGAACCTGCGTGACGACATGTGCGGCGGCCATCGCAAGCGGCCGGCCAGCGACGATGACGACGCGCTGATCGCGGCCAATGGCGGCACGTCCGGGTCCGCCTCGGCCACCGGCGGCGAAGCCCAAGTCACCTTCTTCACGGCCGGGCTTCAGCCGCCTCTGATGAAGGCCTCCGAGCTGATGGCCTCGGCCCCGGCGGCGGCCGAGCCCGTGCTGGTGTATACCGGTCCGACCCGCACCGGGACCGCCCTGATCGCGGCGGTCGCGGCCGATGCCGACCAGCAGGCCACGCCAAAGCCGCGTGGCAAGAAGTCGCGCGTCGCCAAAAAGCCCGACGCGGCAGACAAGCCGAAGGATGCCAAGACGGCGGCGGCGAAGCCCGATGCCAAGACGGCGGCGGCCGCAAAGCCGGCCGACGGCAAGTCCGCAGCTAAGCCGGCCGGTACCAAGCATGCCGCAGCCAAGCCCGATGCGGTGGCAAAGCCTGCGGTGAGCGGCGAGGCGGCCAAGCCCGCCAAGCCCAAGGCCGCGACCAAGCCCGCCAAGCCCGCCAACAACAGTTAACAGCCGACGCGAGGCGAGACCGCGCCGCACTTCGCAGTTGCGGCAGCGCCATTTGCAAGGATTCCGGTAGCCACTCCCTGACGTTTGTCCTAAGCCTCGACCGCTTGCCACCCGTTCCGGCAGGCTCGATACTGACGGCAACGAGGCAAGCCCGAGACACAACGGGCTCTGGTCAATGAGGGGAGTTTCCATGGAGCGCATCTGGCTTAAGCAATATCCGCCCGGCGTCCCCGCCGATATCGAGCCGACGCAATATTCATCGCTGGTCGACCTCCTGGAGGAGAGCTTCGCCAAGTTCGCCGACCGCAAGGCGTTCATCTGCATGGACAAGTCGATCAGCTATCGCGACCTCGACCAGATGTCGCTGGCGATGGCGTCCTATCTGCAAGGGCGCGGCCTGCAACGCGGCGCCCGCGTCGCGATCATGATGCCGAACGTGCTGCAATATCCGGTCGCGACCGCAGCCGTGCTGCGCGCCGGTTTCGCGGTGGTCAATGTCAATCCGCTCTACACGCCGCGCGAGCTCGAGCACCAGCTCAAGGATTCCGGCGCCGAAGCCATCATCGTGCTCGAGAACTTCGCCCACACCGTCGAGCAGGTGATCGCCAAGACGCAAGTCAAGCACGTCATCGTCGGCAGCATGGGCGACCTGCTCGGCTTCAAGGGAGTGATCGTCAATCTGGTCGTCCGCCGCGTCAAGAAGATGGTGCCGGCATGGTCGCTGCCGGGCGCGGTGTCCTTCAACGACGCGATCTCCGCCGGCCGCTCTCTGGCCTTCAACAAGCCGAAGCTGTCACCCGGCGACGTCGCCTTCCTGCAATATACCGGCGGCACCACCGGCGTGTCCAAGGGCGCCACCCTGCTTCATCGCAACATCGTCGCCAACGTCCTGCAGAACGACGCCTGGCTGCAGCCGGCGATGGCCGCGCCGCCGCATGTCGATCAACTCATGGTCGTTTGCGCGCTGCCGCTCTATCACATCTTCGCGCTGACAGCCTGCTACCTTCTCGCGGTGCGCGCCGGCGGCTGCAATCTCCTGATCCCCAATCCGCGCGACATCCCGGGCTTCATCAAGGAATTGGCGAAGTACCAGGTCAACAACTTCCCTGCCGTGAACACGCTCTACAACGGCCTGATGCATCATCCCGACTTCAAAAAGCTCGACTTCTCCAAGCTGAAGATCTCGAACGGTGGCGGCATGGCGGTGCAGCGCCCCGTCGCCGAGCAGTGGAAGGCCATCACGGGCTGCTCCATCGCCGAAGGCTACGGCCTGTCGGAGACATCTCCGACGCTGACCTGCAACACCACGACCAATCCGGAGTTCAACGGCACTATCGGCATCCCCGTGCCCTCGACCTGGATCTCGATCCGCGACGACGACGGCAACGAGATGCCGCTCGGCCAGCCCGGCGAGATCTGCGCCAAGGGCCCGCAGGTGATGTCGGGCTACTGGAACAGGCCGGAGGAGACGGCCAAGGTGATGACCGCGGACGGCTATTTCCGCACCGGCGACATCGGCATCATGGACGAGAAGGGCTACACCAAGATCGTGGACCGCAAGAAGGACATGATCCTGGTCTCCGGCTTCAACGTCTATCCGAACGAGATCGAGGAAGTGATCGCGAGCAACCCCGGGGTGCTCGAATGCGCCGTCATCGGCATTCCCGATTCCAAGTCGGGGGAGGCGGTGAAGGCGTTCGTGGTCAAGAAGGACCCGAACCTCACGGCGGAGGCCCTGGTCAAGTTCTGCCAGGAGCAGCTGACGGGCTACAAGGTGCCCAAGCACATCGAATTCCGCACCGACCTGCCGAAGACCAATGTCGGCAAGATCCTGCGGCGGCAGCTGCGCGACGAGAAGAAGGCGGAGGCGGCGTAAGCGCCTCTTTCGTTCATGACCGACGACGGCAACATCAGTCCGGCCGGCATCCTCGCCTTCTGGCGCGAGGCCGGCCGCGATGCCTGGTACGAGCGCAACGACGCATTCGACGCGGAGATCAGGCGCCGCTTTCTCGCGCTGTGGCAGAAGGCGGTCGCCGGCGAACTCTCGTCATGGGAGGCGACCGATGAGGGCGCACTCGCGCTCGTCATCGTGCTCGACCAGTTTCCGCGCAACATGTTTCGCGGCACGTCGCAGGCCTTTGCCAGCGATGCGCTGGCGCGCGACGTCGCCCGCCGCGCCATTGCGCGGGGCGCAGATCAAAGGATCGATCCGGTCCTGCTCGAATTCCTCTATTTGCCCTTCATGCATTCCGAGCACCTGCCCGACCAATTGCACTGCGTCGCGCTGTTTCAAAACACCGACAATGCCGAAAATCTGAAATACGCGCGTGAGCACGCCGACATCATCCGGCGGTTTGGCCGCTTCCCCCACCGCAACCATCTGCTCGGCCGCGACACCACCCCGGACGAGCAGGCCTTCCTCGACGGCGGCGGGTTCGCCGGCTGATGACATAACGGTGAAGGGTCCCGCCCTCACCGCCTGCCCTACCGGCAACATTGTGCAGCGCCGCCGCACGGTCTAAAAAGCGGGACCGATTTTCAGGGAGACTGACGATGGCGATCCAGACTGGCGACAAACTGCCCGAGGCGAAATTCCGCGTGATGACGGCCGAAGGCCCGCAGGTGAAGACCACCGACGACATCTTCAAGGGCAAGAAAGTGGCGCTGTTCGCGGTGCCCGGCGCCTATACGGGCACCTGCCACAAGATGCATCTGCCGAGCATTTTCCTCAACGCCTACGCCCTGAAGGACAAGGGCGTCGACACCATCGCCATCGTCTCCGTCAACGACGCCTTCGTCATGAACGCCTGGAAGCGCGATACCGACCAACGCGACGAGGCCATCTTCCTCGCCGACGGCAATGCCGACTTCACCAAGGCGATCGGCATGGAGCTCGACGCCTCCGGCAACGGTCTCGGCATCCGCTCCAAGCGCTATTCGATGCTGGTCGAGGACGGCGTGGTCAAGAAGCTGAACCTCGAGGCGATGCCCGGCAAGGTCGAGGTGTCCGGCGGCGATACGCTGCTCGGGCAGCTGTAAGCTTTAGACGCCGCTTTCAGCCACAAACGACTCTGTCATGCCCCGCGAAAGCGGGGCATTCAGTATTCCAGAGCAGTTGTTGTTGAATCGAGAGGCCGCTGCGTACTGGATCGCCCGGTCAAGCCGGGCGATGACGGCGGAGCATGAGGAAGGAGCGCCGACCGCGCGCCTACTCCGCCAGCCTCTGCTGCAACCGCGCCTTCACGATCCCGTCGCGCGCGAGCTGGTCGGCGCGTTCGTTCTCGGGATGGCCTGCGTGACCTTTGACCCAGTGCCACCGCACGTCATGGGCCTTCAGCGCGGCATCCAGGCGCTGCCATAGCTCGACATTCTTCACCGGCTTCTTGTCGGCGGTGCGCCAGCCGTTGCGCTTCCAGCCGTGGATCCAGCCGGTAATGCCCTGACGGACATATTGGCTGTCGGTATAGAGATCGACCGTGCACGGCTTCTTCAGCGCTTCCAACGCGGAGATCGCCGCCATCAATTCCATCTGGTTATTGGTGGTGTGGCGCTCACCACCGTTCAGTTCTTTTTCCTTGTCGCCGAACTTCAGGATCGCGCCCCAGCCGCCGGGCCCCGGATTTCCCGAGCAGGCGCCGTCGGTGTAGATCGTGACAATCGGAAGCTCGCTCACGCCACCAGCCCCGACGGCATCAGCCCGTAGTCGCGCACGCTGGAAACGCTCTGGTGGAAGCGCAGCTTGCGGACATATTCCAGCGGATCCTTCGGCCGAACCAGCGCGCCGGGCGGAACGTTGAGCCAGTCGACCAGCCGCGTCAGCAGGAAGCGCATCGCAGCGCCGCGCGCGAGCAGCGGCAGCGCTGCCTCTTCCGGCTCGGACAGCTTTCGCACGCGGCCATAGGCATTGAGGAAGGCCCGCGCCTTGGTGACGTTGAAGGAATGATCCGGCTCGAAGCACCAGGCGTTGAGGCAGATCGCGACATCATAGGCGAGCCAGTCATTGCAGGCGAAAGTGAAGTCGATGATCCCTGACAACTTGTCGCCGAGAAAGAAGACGTTGTCGTTGAAGAGGTCGGCGTGGATCACGCCTTCGGGCAGAAGCGTCGGCCAGACCCCGCTCTCGAGGTAGTCGAGCTCTTGGCTCAGGAACGCGCGCAGGCCGGGCTGCACCTCGTCGGCCCGGTGTGATGCGGCATCGAACAGCGGCCGCCAGCCCGGGACCGACAGCGCGTTCGCACGCCTGATCGCGAAATTCGCGCCGGCCAGATGCATCCTGGCGAGCCCCTCGCCAACGCCGGCGCAATGGACCGCGTTCGGCTTGCGCGGCCAGACGCCTTCGAGAAAGGTGATGATCGCGGCCGACCGGCCCGACAGCTCGCGCAACGCCTCGCCGTCCGTTCCCTTCACCGGCAGCGGGCAGTTGACGCCGTGCTCGGCAAGATGCGTCATCAGCGCGAGGAAGAACGGCAGATCGTTCTTCGCCACGCGCTTCTCATAGAGCGTGAGGATGAACGACCCCTTGGTCGTATGCAGCAGGAAGTTGGAATTTTCGACGCCCTCGGCGATGCCCTTGTAGGAGAGCAACTCGCCGAGATCGTATTGGTTGAGGAAGTCCGCAAGCTCGTCGGCGGCAACGTCGGTGTAGACCGCCATGAACGTCTACTCGGCGGCGGCTTCGGGGCGCACCTGGCGCGGCAGCGGGAAGAACTCGTTCTCTTCCGCGGCCGAGACCGTCTCCACATGCAGCGTGAAGCGCTCGGCGAACGCGTCCATGATCTCCTCGACGATCACTTCCGGTGCCGAGGCACCCGCGGTGATGCCGAGGCTGGTGATGTTCTCGAACCGCTTCCAGTCGATTTCGGTGGCGCGCTGCGCCAGCACGGCGATCGGGCAACCCTCGCGTTCGGCGACTTCGCGCAGGCGCTGCGAGTTCGACGAGTTCGGCGCACCGACCACGATCAGGGCGTCGACCACCGGCGCCACCTTCTTCACCGCGAGCTGGCGGTTGGTGGTGGCGTAGCAGATGTCTTCCTTGTGCGGCCCGTTGATGTTCGGGAAGCGTTCCTTCAGGAGCGCCACGATCTCCGCGGTGTCGTCGATCGACAACGTGGTCTGGGTCACGAAGGCGAGGTTGTTCGGGTCCTTCGGGGCGATGGTCTTGGCGTCCTCGGCAGTCTCGATCAGGGTCACGGCGCCGGTCGGGAGCTGGCCGAGCGTGCCCACCACCTCCGGATGATGGGAATGCCCGATCAGGAAGATCTCGCGGCCGCGCTTGAAATGGATCGCGGCCTCGCGGTGCACCTTGGTGACCAGGGGGCAGGTCGCATCCAGCGAGAACAAATTGCGGGAGGTGGCGTCGGCCGGGACCGATTTCGGCACGCCATGGGCCGAGAACACCACCGGCGCGGTGGTGTTTTCCGGGATCTCGGCGAGTTCCTCGACGAAGATCGCGCCCTTCTTCTTCAACCCATCGACGACGTATTTATTGTGCACAATCTCGTGGCGAACATAGACGGGGGCGCCGTATTTATCGAGCGCCCGTTCCACGGTGTCGATCGCCCGGACCACCCCGGCGCAGAAGCCACGGGGAGAACAAAGCACGATCTTGAGGTCTGGTTTGGCTGACATTGAGCGATCTCGGGACCGAATCACCTCGCCAAATGGGCGGGAAGCGGTCGATGGATGAACAGGGCTTGGGTACGGTCTTACAGAGACTTCAGAGGGAATTGGGCCCCCTTTCGGGCGCTGTCAAGGCACTATCTATAGCAGAACCATTGCGTGGCTAGCCCCTCCGGGCTTATATAGCGCGAATTCCCAGTCATCGCTGATGACCACCGGTTTCGCCTCCAAAGGGGTGGGCGAAGCACAAAGGAGATTTGCCATGAGCAACGCACCTCTGATGCCCAAGGCGACCGCCGTCTGGCTGCTCGACAATACCGCGCTGACCTTCGATCAGGTCGCCGATTTCACCAAAATGCACCCCCTCGAGGTGCGCGCGATCGCCGATGGCGACGCCGCCCAGGGCATCAAGGGCATGGATCCCCTTTCCAATGGCCAGCTGACCCGCGAGGAAATCGAGAAGGGCGAGAACAACCCGGACTACCGGCTCCGCCTCCAGGAGAGCAAGGTGGTGCTGCCGCCGCAGCCCAAGCGCAAGGGCCCGCGCTACACCCCGGTCTCGCGCCGCCACGAACGCCCGAGCGCCATCCTCTGGCTGCTGCGCAACCATCCCGAGCTCAAGGACGCCCAGATCATGCGCCTGGTCGGCACGACCAAGAGTACGATCGCGAGTGTCCGCGATCGCACCCACTGGAACACCTCCCAGCTGACGCCGATCGATCCCGTCACCCTCGGCCTCTGCTCGCAGATCGAGCTCGATTTCGAGGTCGCGCGCGCGGCGAAGGAAAAGCCGATCGACGCAGCCTATGGCGGCGCCACTTTGCTGCCGGCCTCAGAAACCACCAAGAAGGACGAGTACGAACCCGCGGAGAGGTCCAGCGACGATCTCAACGTCGATGCTGTGTTCGCCAAGCTGAAGACGCTCGGCGGCAAGAAGCAGGACCAGGAGGAGGAGTAATCCTTCCACTTCAGTCGTCATCGAATGCAAACGCGGCGGGGAAACTCGCCGCGTTTCTAGTCTGACGCAAGAAGCTTCAGCAACCTCGTCATTGCGAGCGCAGCGGCGCAGCGCAGCCTTTATGGCCGGTCCGGATGGTTCAGCATGTATTCGCCGAGGTCGCGCTGGCGGCGGTCGGCGCGGGTGGTCGCGGAACTGCGCTGGACGTCGCGGTCCTTGCGGCACGCCACGTATTCGGGCGATCCGGCCGCATAGCCGCGGCTCTGGCAGACCGCGTCGTCATCATCGCCGCCCATCGCCACCGGCGTCTGGTAGCGCGCGGAGCAGGCGGAGAGAATGAGGCCCGCAAATGCAATCGCTAGAAACGGCTTCGAATTCATGGCAGGCCCTTCATCCTCATGGTGAGGAGCCCGCGCAGCGGGCGTCTCGAACCATGCAGGCCAAGCTGCCGCAGCGGGGCCTTTCATCCTTCGAGACGCGCGCCAGGTCCTCAGGATGAGGATTGAGCGGAAAAATGCGGCCTATTCAAGCCCCATTGCAAACCTCACACCCGCCCCTTCAGCGCATCGCCGATCTCGTCCAGCACCTTGGGGTCCTCGATCGTCGCCGGCATGGTCCAAGCTTCACCATCTGCGATCTTCTTGATCGTGCCGCGCAAGATCTTTCCGGATCGCGTCTTGGGCAGGCGGCCGACGGTGATGGCGAGCTTGAACGCGGCAACGGGACCGAGCTTGTCGCGCACCAGCGCGACGATCTCCTTCTCGATCTCGGCCGGGGCCCGTTTCACACCCGCCTTGAGCACCAGGAAGCCGCAGGGCACCTCGCCCTTGATCGCGTCCTTGACGCCGAGCACGGCGCATTCAGCGACATCGGGATGCGAAGCCAGGATCTCCTCCATGCCGCCGGTGGAGAGCCGATGGCCGGCGACGTTGATGATGTCGTCGGTGCGGCCCATGACGAAGACATAGCCGTCGTCGTCCTTGTAGCCGGCATCCGACGTTTTGTAGTAGCCGGGGAATTCGGTGAGATAGGCTTCCTTGAACCGTTCGTCCTGATTCCACAGCGTCGGCAGACAGCCCGGCGGCATCGGAAGCTTGATGACGATCGAACCCATGGTGTTCGGACCGACCGGCTTTGCCGCTTCGTCGACCACGTCGACCTGATAGCCCGGCATCGGCACCGTCGGCGACCCGTGCTTCACCGGCAGCTGACCTAAGCCAACCGGATTGCCGGCGATGCACCAGCCGGTTTCGGTCTGCCACCAATGGTCGATCACAGGCACTTTCAACTGCTGCTCCGCCCATTCCACCGTCGGCGGATCGGCGCGCTCGCCGGCCAGGAACAGCGTGCGGAACGTCGAGAGGTCGTATTGCCGGATGAATTTTCCTTCCGGATCTTCTTTCCGGATCGCGCGGAACGCGGTCGGCGCAGTAAAGAAGGCGACGGCCTTGTGCTCGCTGATCACGCGCCAGAACGCGCCGGCATCGGGCGTGCCGACCGGCTTGCCCTCATACATGATCGAGGTCGCGCCATGCAGCAGCGGGCCGTAGACGATGTAGCTGTGGCCGACCACCCAGCCGATGTCGGAGCCGCACCACCAGACCTCGCCCGGCTTGACGCCATAAAGGTTGAACATGGACCATTTCACCGCGACGAGATGGCCGCCATTGTCGCGCACGACACCCTTGGGAATGCCGGTCGTGCCTGACGTATAGAGGATGTAGAGCGGATCGGTAGCGGCGACGGGCACACAAGGCGCCTTCTTGCCGTCGTTCATCGCCTTGCGGCGCAGGCCCGCCCAATCATAGTCGCGGCCGGGCGTGAGGGCGCAGACGAGCTGCGGACGTTGCAGCACGATGCAGGCCTTCGGCTTTGCCCCCGCAAGCCTGATCGCCTCGTCGAGCAGCGGCTTGTACTGCACGATCCGGCCGGGCTCGATGCCGCAACTCGCCGACAGAATCAACTTTGGCTGCGCATCGTCGATGCGGGTGGCGAGCTCTTTCGCGGCAAAGCCACCGAACACCACGGAGTGCACCGCGCCAATGCGCGCGCAGGCGAGCATCGCGACGACGGCCTCGGGGACCATCGGCATATACAGGATGACGCGATCGCCCTTGGCGACACCAAAATCCTGCATGATGGCGGCAAGCGCCTGCACTTCGGCCAGCAGTTCGGCGTAGGTGAATTTGGTGACGCTATTTGCCAGCGGCGAATCATGGATCAGCGCGACCTGGTCGGCGCGGCCGCGTTCGACCTGACGGTCAAGCGCGTTGTAGCAGGTGTTGACGACGCCACCGCTGAACCAGCGGCCGTAGACGCCTTGCGAGGGATCGAAGATCTTTTTCGGTGGCTCGATCCAGTCGATCTCCTTGGCCACCTCGGCCCAAAAGCCCTTGGGGTCAGCCAGCGAGCGCGCATAAACCTCGTGATAGAGACTTTTCCCGTCGATGTTTCCTCGGACGTTCATTCCCGCGCTCCCGTTCCCTTATTCGCCTGGCCTTGACCTTGTTGCAGGACAGACGTCCCGCCATGACAGGGATCAAGTACCGGCCTTGTTTGAGGGGTATTTTCCCGGGAACGGGCCGCGGTTCAAGCTGAAAAGAACAATGCTCAGCTATCCATCGCATTCAGCCGCTGCAGCCGCTCCTGCATGACCTTCCTGAGATCATAGCCGGGGCGGCCGAAGCTCGTATTGCGGGTGGTGAGGAAATCGCGCTGGGTGCGACGGAGGCCGCCGGCGAAGCGGGACCCGGCCGATTTCAGCACGCGCTCGTAGGTCTCGGCGATCTGGCGATCGAGCACCCCCAGCTGCGGATCGGCACAAATCACCTTCTCGACCTCGCGCTTCGCGGTGGCACAATCGAACGACGGGCCATTGCCGGAATTCGCCGCGAGCGGCCGCAGCGGCTCGCCGCCGAATTTCGCGATCTCCGCGATCATGGTTCGGCGGCCGCCGGCCGCATTGTCGTTGCCGGGATCGAGCCGCAGCGCGGTCTCGTAGTCGGCCAGCGCCTTCTTGCGCTCGCCCATCTTCTTGTAGAGCACGGCGCGGTTGTTGTAGGTCAGCGCGAAATTCGGATCGAGTTTCAGCGCGGCCTCGTAATCGCTCAGCGCCGCGCCAAGCTCGCCCTTCAGGTGGTAGGAATCGCCGCGGTTTGTGAAGAAATTCGGCCGCGGTGCCAGCCGGAGCGCCTGATCGTAATCGGCAATCGCCTTGTCGTACTCCCCCATCGCGGCCAGCGCCAGCCCGCGATTGTCGTAATATTCGGGCACTTTCGGATCGAGCCGGATCGCCTCGCCGTCGTCGGCAACCGACTTGTCGAGCTGGCCGAGCTTCTTGTAGGCGGCGCCACGATTGGTGTAGCTGCGCGGCCGGTTCGGATCGAGGCGCAACGCCTCGCTGAGATCGCGGATCGCCTTCTCGTTGTCGCCGCCGAGATAATAGGTCACGCCGCGGTCGGACCAGGCCTGTGCATTGTCAGGCTTCAGCCTGATCGCCTGGTCGTAATCGGCAAGCGCGCGGTCGAGCCGGTGCTGGTTGGTGTAGACGACGCCGCGCAGCTCGTAAGATTCCGAATCCTGCGGATCGAGCTCGATGGCCTTGCTGAGGTCCGCCGCGGCGCGGTTGAGATCGCCGCCGGCCTCGCGCAGGAGATCACCGCGCAGGCGCCAGGCTTTTGCGTTCTTGCCATCGAGTGCGATGGCGCGATCGATATCTCGCAGCGCCTGCGTGAGGGCGCCCGAGGTTCGCGCATTGGCGTCGGCGCGCACCAGCAATGCCGCGGCGCGATCGAGGGATGGATTCGAGGCCTGGTCGATGATGGCGCTGCAGGCCGGGATCAGCTCAGCCGGAGCGGCCTTGCTCCCGATTACGCAATCGACGCCGGCCGAAGCAGGGGCGACGAGAACGACGCTCATTGCCGCGCTGAGCAGGAGCGAGCGAAACGAGATTTTTGCAAACGAGAGCATTTGCGCGGAAGGATGCGTGCCGCACATGGCATAGGGCTCCGGGACATCAGGCTTTCACCATTGTCGCGGCAGCCAAAGAATCGGTTCAAATCGAGGCGTGCCAGCGGCGCACCGATCCCTTCCTCCTTCGTCCCGCTCTTACGAGCGAGACGAGGAGCCTCAATACCCGTCCACCCCGTTGAGCCGCTGCAGCCGCTCCTGCATCGCCTTCTTCAAATCGTACCCCGGCCGGCCGAACCCGGCGTTGCGGCCGGCGATGAAATCGTCCTGCTCGCGTTGAAGCGCCTTCGCTTCGCCTGCATTGCGGGCTTCGCGCAACACGCGCGCGTTGGCGGCAAAGATCTCGCGGTCGAGATCTGCGAGCTCGCGGTTGGCGCAGATCGCCTTCTCGACGGGACGGCGCACACCCTTGCAAATGAAACTGGGCTTGCCCGCGACTGCCATCTGCGCGCCGATCCGCTCGATCTCGCGCGCCATCGCCTTGTGATTGGGCTTGGCCTTCTCGTGGTTCGGATCGATTTTCAACGCCGCACCGAAATCCTGCACCGCCTTGGGCTTGTCGCCCTTCCTTAGCCAGAGTTCGCCCCGCGCGTTGAAGATATCGGCGAGACCGGAATCGAGCTCCAGCGCGCGGCTGTCGTCGGCGATCGCGCGGTCGACTTGGTCGTGCCGCGCATAAAGCCCGCCGCGCGCGATCAGCGCCTTGATCAGGT
The DNA here is from genome assembly GCF_023073215.1 of Bradyrhizobium sp. 35. NCBI lineage: Bacteria > Pseudomonadati > Pseudomonadota > Alphaproteobacteria > Hyphomicrobiales > Nitrobacteraceae > Bradyrhizobium > Bradyrhizobium sp. 35. Next base: position 30,522 of record NZ_JADPJC010000074.1, on the reverse strand, counting down.
CCCCTTTCGCCGTCTTCTCGTTGTCGATCACGGCGGCGCAGGCCGTGGCGGCCTTGTCGATGTCGTCGGCTGCGGCAGCCGCGAGGCACGGCGCGATGTCGACCTGCGGCACCGCGGCCGGCTCGCCGCCGGTCGCAGCATGAGCCGCAACGAACGAGAGCGCAAAGAGCAACCCGGCGCCGGACCATTGAATGAGAAAACGCATGCTCGCCACAGTTGGAAAGTCTTGAGTTAAGGTCCGCCTTGAGGTCTTGCCTTGGGGCTGCACCATCCATCATACGACCGGATTGGTGCTAGCTTGTGGCGCCGCTCAAATCGGGTTCGGGGATCAACGTGTCGACATTCGAATGGATCATCGTGCTTCTGCTCGGCGCCGTTGCATTATCGGCGCTGGCGCGGCGGATCAAGGTCCCCTACCCGACCTTTCTCGCAATCGGGGGCGCACTGATCGCCTTTGTGCCGTCGAGCCCGTCCTGGACGCTGGAGCCCGACCTGGCGTTGGCTCTTTTTGTCGCACCGGTCCTGCTCGATGCCGCCTTCGACACCTCGCTGCGCGATCTCCGCAACAATTGGGTTCCGGTCTCCACCCTCGTCGTCGCCGCGGTCGGCTTGACCACGGCCGCTGTGGCCTACGTCGCGCACCGGCTGATGCCTGATATGCCCTGGGCCGCCGCGGTTGCGCTCGGCGCCATCGTGGCCCCGCCGGACGCGGCCGCCGCGGTCGCGATCCTGAGCCAGGTGAAGCTGCCTCACCGCATGGTGAAGGTCCTGGAAGGCGAGAGCCTGCTCAACGACGCGACCGCGCTCTTGATCTATCGCATCGCCGTCGGAGCGACCGCCACCGAGCATCTGGCATGGAGCCAGGTCGCGCCAACCATGGCTCTGGCCCTGGTCGGCAGCGTCGTTGCCGGCTATCTCGCCGCGCGAGTCATGCCACTGGTGATCGTGCGGATCACGGAGGCTCCCAGTTCGATCATCATGCAATTCGCCACTACCTTCATGGTCTGGATCGGCGCTGAACATCTCGGCCTCTCCGGCATCCTCACCATCGTCGTGTACGCCATCACGATGGCACGCGCTGCACCCGCTCGCATGCCGGCGCGGTTGCGGGTGCCGTCCTACGCGGTGTGGGATACGATGGTGTTCGTGCTCAACGTGCTCGCGTTCATGCTGATCGGCATGCAGATGCGACCGATCTGGACGCGGCTGGACGCGGACGTGCGCTGGGACTATTGCCTGGCCGCCGCCTGGATCCTGCTCACCGTGGTCCTGGTCCGGTTGGCCTGGGTCACGCTCTACCGCACGACGCTGCGCACGCTGGTGGCGCACGGGATCTATCACCCCAAGGATCCGAAGCAGGTCGCCTCCGCCAAGGGCGGCCTCATCATCTCCTGGTGTGGCATGCGCGGCCTCGTCACGCTCGCCACCGCCTTTGCCTTGCCGGAAAACTTTCCGCATCGTGACTTCATCGTCTTCTCGGCGTTTGCGGTCGTGCTCGGCACGCTGGTCGTGCAGGGCCTGACCTTGCGGCCGCTGATCCTGGCGTTCGGCCTCAAGGACGACAATCCCGTCGGCATCGAGGTCGCGCGCGCCCGCGCCGTCGCCTATCGCGCGGCGCTCGACGCGATCGAGGACGATCCGTCGGAGGAAGCCGAAATCCTGCGGCTCGAATATCGTGCCATCCTGATGCAGGCCGACGACGATCCCCATGGTGGCATCACCAACGGCGAATTGCCCGCCGATCCGCTGCGCCGCCGCGCCATCGAAGCCGCGCGAAAATCGATCTTCGACCTCCGGGCCACCGAGGTGATCGGTGACGACGCGTTTCACAGGATCGAGGAGGAGCTCGATCGCGCGGAACTGAGCGCGGGGGGTTAGATTTCGTCATCCCGACAAGCGCCCTGCACAGGTGGCTAGGGGTTTGAACCAAACGCCGCCTCTCCAGACTCATCCCTCATGACGACCCTGATCGACGACCGTCGTGTGCGCGCGCGAGATGCGTCGCCCGCACGATATTTCTATCTCCACATGGCACTGGCCTGCGCGGCCACCGCCTTTCTCGGCTTCGCACCGACCTATTTTGTGCCGCTCGCGAACCGGACATTGTCCGCAAGCCCCGTCATTCATTTCCACGGCCTGTTGTTCTTCACCTGGTCTCTCTATTTCGTGATCCAGACGTGGCTCGCCGCCTCAGGCCGCATGGTCAATCACCGTGCGCTCGGCATAGCCGGCGTTTCGCTCGCGACCGCGATGACGATCTTCGGCTTCCTCGCCTCCGTCCATGTGATGCAGCATTCCGCGGCGCTCGGCCAGAAAGAGGCCGGCATCGCCTTCTCGATCGTGCCGATGAGCGGGATCGCGTTCTTCGCTGGTGTATTCGTGCTCGCGATCATGAACACGCGAAAGCCGGAGATTCACAAACGCCTGATGCTGCTCGCGGCGGTCTCCATCCTCGATGCCGCGATCGCGCGCTGGTTTCTCACTTTCCTCGCGCCTTCGGGACCGCCAGGGCCGCCGCCGGTGCCCGTCACCATCGCGCCCGCGATGGTCGCTTCGCTGCTGCTCGTCGTCGCCATGGTACGCGACTGGCGCACCGCGGGCCGAGTGCATCCAGTCTACATCACCGGCACGCTCGCGCTGCTGGCGGTGAAGGTGCTGAACTGGCCGATCAGCGAAACGGCGGCATGGCATTCATTCGCCGGCGGGATTCTGGCGCTGGCGCAATGATGTCGTCCTGGCGAAAGCCAGGACCCATTACCCCGAATGCCGAATGTTGAAGTAGCCGGAGCCGCCAGCCTTCGTCAAACTTCTCCCTGGGGTTATGGGTCCTAGATCAGCGCTCGTTACGCTCGCTTGTCCAGGACGACGGCGAACACGGAACGACGCCTAGGCCCCCGCCTTGCACGTGATCCCGCCGTCCACCACGAGCTCGATGCCCGTCACATATTTCGCTTCGTCCGAGGCCAGGAACAGCGCGGCGTTGGCGACGTCGAAAGCGTCGCCCATGTGGCCCATCGGCACTTGCGCATCGCGCGCCCGCCACATCGCTTCAACATCGCCCTTGGCATAGCTGTTCGCAAGACCTGCGGAATGTTCCACCATCGGCGTCTTCATCAGGCCGGGCAGGATCGCGTTGACGCGGACATGGTGGCGCGCGAACTCGATCGCGGTGGTGCGGGTCATCTGGTTCATCGCCGCCTTCGAGGTGCCGTACGTGACGTAGGAGATGCCCATGTGGCGGATCGAAGCGATCGAGGAGATGTTGATGATCGAGCCACCGCCCTGTTTCACCATCACGGGGATGACGTGCTTCATGGCGAAATAGGCGCTCTTGAGGTTGACGCTGAAGACCCGGTCCCAGCTTTCCTCGGTCACTTCGACCACGCTGCCCATCTCGGCGATGCCGACATTGTTGTCGAGCACGTCGATGCGGCCGTAGGCCTTGAGGCATGCCGCGACCATCGCCTCGACCTCGCGCGCATGCGAGACGTCGGCCGTGAACGCGCTCGCCTGGCCGCCTTCGTCCGCGATGATCTTCGCGGTCTCCTCGGCGGCCGCGCCGTTGCGATCGACGCAAAACACCTGCGCACCCTGGCGGGCAAAGGTGACCGCGGTGGCCTTGCCGTTGCCCCAACCAGGCCCGATCGAGCCGGCACCCACCACCATCGCAACCTTGCCCTTGAGCCGACCCATCGCGTGTCTCCCTTATTATTGTTCTTTGCAGACGATCATCTCTGTGACGTTAGCACCAATGGGATGACCGACAATCTCGGACAACGTCCGGCACTTGCCGTCATGGCATAGCCGCCATTCGCCAGCCGCGTCCGAATTGCCCAGCACGACCTCCGGCATCGGCGCGCGCGCGGGCCTCCATTGAAACCAGCCGTCGACGAGGCGCGCCTCGGGCGGCGGCTCCATGCCGGGGCCGGTGCCCTTCACGCGTGCCTGCACCAGTTCGAGCCCGGCGGGGGTGACGCGCCAGTCTTCCTGCCAGTCGACCTTCGCGATCGAATGCGTCCACACCAGTGTGAACGCGGACAGCGCCAGCGCCTTCAGGCCTGAGGCTGTGACGAGGCAGAGGCTCACACCGCCTCGACCGGCGCCGGCGGCCGCCGCCGCCACTGCCACAGCACGATCGCAGCGGCGAGCAGGAAGCCCGCGGTGTCGCTGAACGGGAAGTCGCCGAGCAGGCACAGCGCGGCACCGAGCGCGACCAAACGTTCGAGGAACGTCAGGCGCGTGAACAGGAATCCGATCGCGACCATGCCGAACAGCGCGATCGCCACCAGCGCCTTGACAGTCGCCAATGCCACCGCGCCGTAGAAGCCGAGCTTGGCCGCCATGGGATCGCCGCCCTGCAGCATCAGCGCCGGCGAATAGACGAAGATGAAGGGGATGACGTAGCCGGCGAGCGCGATGCGCATCGCCTCCCAGCCGATCTTGTCCGGATTCTCCTTCGCGATCGGTGCTGCGGCAAGCGCGGCCAGCGCCACCGGCGGCGAGAGGTCCGCCATGATGCCGTAATAGAACGCGAACATGTGGCTTGCGATCAGGGGCACACCCAGTTTGGCCAACGCGGGCGCCGCGAGCGCTGCCGTGATGATGTAGGTCGGGATGGTCGGGATGCCGGTGCCGAGCAGGATCGACAGCAGCATGGTCATGATCAGCGCCAGGAACAGGCTCTTCTCGCCGAGACCGATCACCCAGCCGCCGAAGATGGTGCCGACGCCGGTCTGCGACATCATGCCGATGATGACCCCGACGATGGCGCAGGCCATGCCGACGGTGATCGCGGATTTGGCGCTTTCAGCCAAGGCATCGCGGCAGGCGCGCAGGGCGGAAAATCCGCCACGCACGAACGCAGTGATCACGATCAGCGCGACGACGACGCCTGCGACCGGCACGATCTGAAGGCCGTCGCGCGAGAGCGCCGCGACGACGAGCGCGAGCCCGATCCAGAAGACATAGCGGATCGCCATCGAAGACGCGCATGTCGTGATGGCGGTGCCAAGGATCAGCGCCACTGTGAGCGCGAGGCCCATGCTGCCGGCATAGAGCGGCGTAAAACCTTCGAACAGCATGTAGACCAGCGCCGCGAGCGGCAGCACGAGATACCAGCGCGTCACCAGGGCCTTCCAGGCGCTCGGAATCTCCGAGCGCTTCATGCCGGTGAGCCCGTGCTTGCCGGCCTCCAGATGCACCATCCAGAAGGCGGAGGCGAAATAGAGCATCGCGGGAATCGCGGCCGCCTTCACGATCTCAGAATATTGGACGCCGAGCGTCTCTGCCATGATGAAGGCGACCGCGCCCATCACCGGCGGCATGATCTGCCCACCCATCGACGCTGTCGCTTCGACGCCGGCCGCGAACGCGCGGCGATAGCCGAACCTGATCATCAGCGGAATCGTGAACTGGCCGACGGTGACGACGTTGGCGACGCCGGAGCCGGAGATCGTGCCCATCATGCCCGAGGCGAACACCGCGACCTTGGCCGGGCCGCCGCGGGTCCTGCCGAATAACCCAAGAGAAACGTCGGTGAAGAGCTGGATCATGCCGGCGCGCTCCAGGAACGAGCCGAACAGGATGAACAGGAAGATGTAGGTCGCCGAGACGTAGATCGGCACGCCGTAAAAACCTTCGGTGCCGAACGACAGATGCGTGACGATCTGGTCGAAATCATAGCCGCGATGGTTGAGCGGTGACGGCAGATACTGGCCGAAGAACCAGTAGACGAGACAGGCGCCGCACATCAGCGGGAGCGCTGCGCCCATCAGCCGCCGCGTGCCCTCGAAGATCAGGACGGCGAGCAGCGTGCCGACCACCAGATCGAGGCGCGTCGGATCGCCGTCACGTGCGATCAGATCCGCATAGAAGATCCATTGATAGAGCCCGCACAGAAAGCCCATGCCGCCGATCAGCCAGCCGATCGCGCGGCCGAAATCGCTTTTGGCGGTGAAGTTGCCGATCAGGCCGAAGGTGAGGAGAATGAGGAAGCCGACATGGACGCCGCGCACCACCTGGCTCGGCAGATAATTGAAGGCCGCGACATAAAGCTGGAAGATCGCGAAGGCGATGCCGATCCAGTAGGCGAGCGTGCCCCACCAGCCCGGGCCAAAGCCTTCCGGAAAACCGTGCTCGAAATTGTCGAACTCGACCTTGATGGGCTCTTGAGCGCCCTCTGCCTTCTCCAGCATTTCAACCCATCCCCAATCGTCGAGCGCTTATAGCATTGGCACGGTCCATCCGCGCCGTCATGCCCGGGCTTGTCCCGGGCATCCACGATCTTTCTCGCCTGGCCTTAGAACGTGGATGGCCGGGACAAGCCCGGCCATGACGTCCGATAACGAGGCCGACGTTACTTGATCAGCCCCTTTTCCTTGTAATAGCGGATCGCGCCGGGGTGCAGCGGAACCGGGCTGCCGCTGGCGGCCGTCTCGAGCTTGATCTCCTTGCCGGCCGCATGCGCGTTGGCGAGTTCGGGCAGCGACTCGTAGACCAGTTTTGTCATCTGGTAGGCGAGATCGTCCGACACCGCCGAGCTGGTGACGAGGTAGTTGACCACCGCCGCAGTCGGCACGTCCTTGTCCTGCCCGGTGTAGGTGTTGGCGGGAATGGTCGCCGCGATGAAGGGCAGGCCGATCTTGTCGACGGTCTCCTTCGGCACCGACACCACCACGATCGGGCTCGAGGTCGACAGATCCTTCAGCGAGGCCACGCCGAGCCCGGCCGATTGCAGCGTCGCGCCGAGCTGGCGGTTCTTCATGAGGTCGACGGATTCGGCAAACGGCAGATACTCGACCTTGCCAAGATCCTTGTAGCTCATGCCGGCCGCCGCCAGGATGGCGCGCGAATTCAGCTCCGTGCCCGATTTCGGCGCGCCGACCGACAGGCTCTTGCCCTTGAGATCCGCAAGCGTCTTGATGCCGCTCTCGGCAGTCGCGACGATCTGGATGTAGTTCGGATAGATCGCGCCGATCGTGCGCAGCTTGTCGAGCTTGGACTTGAAGCCTGCTTCCTCGTCGCCATCCCAGGCCGCTTTCAGCGAGTCACCCAGCGTGAACGCGATCTCGCCGCGACCCTGCTGGAGCAGGATCAGATTCTCGACCGACGCCTTGGTGGCCTGCACCTGCGTCTTCACGTTAGGAATCTTGTCGCCGTAGATCTTCCCGATCGCGACCCCGAGCGGATAGTAGACGCCGGAGGTGCCACCGGTCAGCACATTGATAAAGGATTGCGCCTGCGCGCAAGGTGCCGAGGCCGCCAGAGCAAGAGCCGCGGCCACGCCGAAAATCGTTCGTTTCATGATCTTTCTACTCCCCAAACCGGCCGGAAGTTGGCCGGATGAGGGGGGCGGGTCAACCCATCCAAAAGTCAAAACAGGACTGCAGTAAATGGCTGTGCTGGTTCGATTTTTGGGGAACTCGCCAGGTGCGGCGAGGTGGCGCAGCCAGGTCTGGTCAGCCCCTCACTGGAAGGTCATGTCCAGGCATTTGGAGATGTCGGAGCCGAGGCCGGAGGAGATGATGATGCAGCCGCGCACCTTCTGCGCGCCGACGTCGGCGGCCCACACCGAGTAGCCGCCGGGGCCGAAGAACGAATTGGTGTTCGGCGGCTCGGTCTCGGTCGCGTCGAAATCGTAATGGCCGTCGGTGTCGAAGATGCGCGGCTTCTTGGTACAGCCGCCGTCGGTCTGGACGTTGATGACTTCCTTGTTGTCCCGGGTCAGCGCCAGCGAGACCTGACAACGGAAATATTCCGAGGTCTTGGTGTTGAAGAGGTAGGTGTATGACTTGCAGGTCGCGGTGTTCAGCTTGCCCGGGGCCAGGCCGCGGCTGCACGAGATCCTCTGGTTGTGGCTGAGCTGGTAATCATCGGCACGGGCGGCCGGCGCGAGCACCGTCAGCAACAGGCCGGCGGCCCAGCAAGCTTTAATGACGAGGTTCATTCGAATCATCCCCTACCCAATGTTTTTGTCGAATTGCGTTCTAGACGGAAAGCGGAACATAGTCGCGCGGGGACGAAGGGAAAATCACAAACTGCTCGGCAAGACGTGATGCGCTGCGGCGCTTTCGCAAATTGACCTGGAAGCGCCGTTCGTGATTTGTTCAAGCCGGGAGCCTCGATGGGGAGGATAGGGTGATGGCATTTTCGACAAGGATATTTTTGGTGACGGCCGTGCTCGGCGCGTTCGCTGCACCCGCATTGGCGCAGACCGCTGCAACACCTTGGGAGCTCAAGCCCGACACCGGCTACGCCTATGACAAGGACGGCAAGACCTTCTCCTACAAGATGGGCACCAGCAATGCCGGCGAACTTCTGAAGGGCGCCAAGAAGGTGCCGAAGGGCACGCTGTTCTTCCTCGGCCACAACGGCCAGCTCTACATGCGCAGCGGCCCGTATCTGGAAGGCGACGGCAAGTTCAAGTTCGGGTCGGATCAGTAGGGCGAGGTCGCGGCGACGCCACACACTGCTGTCGTCCCGGCGAAGGCCGCGACCCATACCGCGTGATCCCTCGATTGCGTACGGCCGCAGTACCGAACGACCGTCCTCCCAAACTATGCCCTGTGGTAATGGGTCCCGGCCTTCGCCGGACGACGCCGCCTAAAACGCCCCCGCCAGCTCGCGCGCGCCGGCGTTGTTGCTGTTGCTGTCCATCCTCGTATCCGTCACCGCCAGCAGCTTCGCCACCGTGTTGTGGCGGATCGCGACCGGGTTACGCTCGTAGCCGCCGCGCTGGAAGAAGTTCGAAGTCGGCACCTGCTCGCGCATTACCTGCGGCATTGTCACCATGTCGAGGCCGGTGCCGTCGCCGGTGAGGTTCATCATCTCGAGCTCGGCCGCGCTGAGCGGGCGGTTGTAGCCCTTGGCACGCGCGAACAGCACCGAGGTGAGCAGCTTGTGAGTCTGCAGCATCGGCCCGATATCGATGTCGAGCACCATGGCATGCATGGCCCAGCCCTGCGCGGTGTTGCCGATCTTCTCGTGCTCCGACCAGGTGTCGGGCACCGACTTGGCGTGCGCCACCATTTTCTTGAGCACAGTGAGCTTGTGCTCGAGCGACTGACGCGCCGGGCCTGAGGTCCGCGCCACCTTGTCAGAGAGAGCGCGGATGAATTCATGGCCTTGCTCGGCCAGCAGCTCGACGCTGTTGGTCGTCAGCAGCTGGTTGTAGCCCATCGCGGTCGAAATGGCGCGCTTGCCGCCATGTTCGATTCCCGCCTGCACGTCGTAACTGCCGGTGCCGCCGGTCTCGAACGCGTAGACCCGCACCGCCTGCTCGCGCGTCAGCCCCGAGGCCAGCGCGTAGCGTGCATAGACGCGCTTGAATTCGACTTCGTTGGCCGGCCGCTGTGGCGTGAACTGATAAAGCTCCTGCGCCGCGCGCAGCAGATCGGCGACCACCGGGATCGGCTTTTTCGTCGGGCGGTCCGGGGTTTCCTCCGGCTCCGGATTCACCGGCCGTTTCGGCCCGTTATAGAGCGGCGGATGCTCCAGCACGTAATCGTCGAGCGTGACCTGCTGCCCGCTGCGCCGCTTGGCATTACGGCCTTTCCGCTTCTCGGAGATCTGACTCCAATAGGCGCCGGCTTCCTCGTCAAAGGCCGCGCGCGCCGCCTGATACTCCTGCAGCTTGCGGCGATATTCCAGCACGGCGGGCGACACGCCGCCTTGCGCAAAGAACTGCGACAACAGCTGGGCATTGGCATTGCGGACGGCCGGCGGCAGCGCGTCGGATTCGCCGCCGCGCACGGCAGGCGCGAGCAGGACGAGCGCGAGTGGAACCAGTCTCACGGCATTTCGAATCGATTGATGCATGCTGCCCTCTTAGCAGGCATCCGGTAACTGTCACGTTAACGCGCCGTTTACCTCGTTTTCGCCCCTCGCATCATTTCCAGGCGAATACCGGCTGTTCCAGCTCGGTGACGCGGGTGTGCCGTCCTGCCAGCACTTCGCGGAACTGGTAGATCAGGGCCGCCGTCGGTGCGTGAATCAAGCTCGACTGATGATGGAAACGGATCACACGGCGCGTGCTCTCGGGGATCGCGACGAAATCGAAGGCGTCGGCGCGCTCGACCGTCGCAAGCGCGATGCGATGGACGGAGGCGACCTCGTCCGGGTTTGGTTTGATCGCGGCACTATCGGCGGCCCAGACCACGACCGGCGTGATCAGATAACCGGAGCGGGTCGGATAGTCATCGAGCGTGCCGAGCACCTCCGCGCCGGTGAGGCGCAGGCCAAGCTCCTCGTCGAGCTCGCGCAGTGCCGCCTGGACCGGCGTCTCGCCGGCATCGCAGCGTCCGCCGGGAAGAGCCCATTGGCCGCGATGGGCGCGCAGATGCGATGCGCGCAGCGTGAGCAGGAACGCCGTGTCATCGCGCTCGCTGGCTGCGGTCAGCGCAATCACCACAGCGGCACGCTTCAACGCCGCCGGCGCCTCATCCTCCGGCAGCCGCGTGAAGGCCGCACAGGCAGCCGCGATATTCCGCCGTGTGGCATCGTCGAACGGTCTCATCATGCTTGACTACACCACGTCCGGCCCCGATGAAACGAGATCGCACGACCCGCTCAGGAAATGGACGACATGACCAACAAGACCGCCGCGAGGCTGAAAGCAGACGGCTGGACCATCCTGGAGACCACGGGCTTCATGCACCTGATCGGCCCATTGTGGGAGCGCAAGGTCGACGGCCAGTACGAATTCGCACTTGCGACCGAGGACAAGCACCACAATCGCCGCGGCATGGTCCAGGGCGGCGTGATGATGACGTTCGCGGACCGTACCTGCGGCATGACTGACCGCTATGTCTCGGGCAAGGAGTTCATGGCGACGGTGCAGCTCGACACACATTTCGTCGAAGCCGGCCAGATCGGCGACATCCTGATCTCCCGCCCGCGCGTGGTGCGCTCGACCCGCAGCCTGATCTTCATGAGCACCGAGGTGACGGTGGACGGCCGCTGCGTGGTGATGGCCAATGGTGTGTTCAAGATCTTGAAGGGGCCGGGGTAGGAGCGATACCCACCGCTGTCATTCCCCGCGCAGGCGGGGAATCCAGTACGCCGCGGCTTCTCGATTGAACTACAGCCCTCTCGGAATACTGGATCGCCCGGTCAAGCCGGGCGATGACAGCTGAGAGCGTAGCAAGCATCTCCGCCAACCGCGTCATTGCGAGCGCAGCGAAGCAATCCAGACTGCCGCCGCAGACGCATCTCTGGATTGCTTCGCTGCGCTCGCAATGACGGAGTGAGACGGTTATGCTGTCGCCAGAAGAAGCAGCAAGGACGCGCCCATGCAATACCGCCAACTCGGCCGCAGCGGCCTGAAAGTGTCGCCGATCTGCTTGGGCACCATGATGTTCGGCGGGCCGACCGATGAAGCCACCTCAAAGCGGATCATCGCGAAGGCGCACGAGGCCGGGGTCAATTTCATCGACACCGCCGACGCCTATTCCAAGGGCGCATCCGAACAGGTCGTGGGACGCGCCATCGGCAACAACCGTCACGCCTGGGTGCTGGCCACGAAACTCGCCAATCCCATGGGCGACGATCCCAACCGTGTCGGCCTGTCGCGACGCTGGGTCTTGCAAGCGGCGGATGAGAGCCTGAAGCGGCTCGGCACCGACCACATCGACATCTATTATCTGCACAAGGAAGACCATTCGACGCCGCTGGAGGAGACGGTGCGCGCGATGGGCGATTTGATCCGCGCCGGCAAGGTGCGCTATTTCGGCGTCTCGAACTACCGCGCCTGGCGCGTCGCCGAAATCTGCAACATCTGCGACCGGCTCGGCATCGACCGGCCCGCGGTGAGCCAACCCTATTACAACGCCATGAATCGCATGCCCGAAGTCGAGCACTTCCCGGCCTGCTCCTATTACGGCCTCGGCATCGTGCCCTATAGCCCCCTGGCGCGCGGCGTGCTGACCGGCAAATACACGCCCGACGCGGCTCCCGACAAGGAGACGCGCGCGGGCCGCAATGACACCCGCATGATGCAGACCGAATGGCGGCCGGAATCGCTCCAGCTGGCGCAGGAGATCAAGGCCCACGCCGAGAAAAATGGCATCACCGCAGGCCAGTTCGCGGTCGCCTGGGTGCTGAACTCCGCCTTTGTCTCCTCGATCGTTGCCGGCCCGCGCACCGAGGAGCAATGGGACGGCTATACCGGCGCGCTCGACTATCGCTTCACCGCCGAGGACGAGGCGCTGATCGACAGACTGGTCGTGCCGGGTCATCCCTCGACGCCAGGCTACAACGACCCGGCCTATCCGATTGAAGGACGTCGCGCGCGGACGGCCTGAGCCGGAGACAAGAATGGCCCTCGAAGATCGCTACGGCCTGCCGCTCTCTACCTCTTCGCCCAAGGCGGCGTCCGCTTATCGCGAAGGCGTCGACCTCATGCTCGCGGGCTGGACCGGCACGGCGGAAACCTTGGAGTGCGCGATTGCGGCCGATCCGGATTTTGCGCTGGCCCATATCGCCCGCGCCCGCCTGCATGGCTTCTATCAGCAAGGCGATCTGGCACGGCAGAAGGCGGCACTCGCCCGTGAGCTCGTGGCGACACGCGGCACGGAACGCGAGCGTTCGCATGTCGAGACGCTGGCGCTTTCAATTGAGGGCCGGCTGCCCGAGGCAATCGCGGCGACGATGAAGCACGTCGAGGCGTGGCCGCGCGATGCATTGGTGCTGTCGCTGCCGCTCGGCGCCTTCGGCCTGTTCGCGTTCTCCGGCATGGCCGATCACGACCGCGCCCGGCAGGAGCTGTGCGAGCGCGTCGCGCATGACTATGGCGAGGATTGGTGGTTCCTCACCATGTACGGCTGGGCGATGACCGAGAACGGCAATGTCAGTCGCGGCCGCGGTGTCACCGAGCGCGGCTTCGAGCTGCGCCGGCAGAATGCCCATGCCGTGCACGCCGTGCTGCATGCGATGTTCGAGGACGGTTCGATCGAAGCGGCCGACCGGCTCGTCGACGACTGGATCCCCTGTTACGACCGCGCCGGGATCTTGCACGGCCACATCCGCTGGCATCAGGCGCTCGGCGCGCTGGAGCATGGCGATGCCGCGCGGGCGCTCGCGATCTATGCCGATGTGCTGCAGCCAAAGGCCACACAGGCGCCGCCGCTCAATCTCGTCACCGACGGTGCGTCACTGCTCTGGCGCCTGTCGGCTTACGGCCACGTCGTGCCGAGAGCGCTCTGGGTCGAAGCCGATGCCACCGCGCAAAGACTGTTTCCGAAATCGAGCCTGCCCTTCGCCGATATCCACATGGCACTGTTCGCAGCCGCAACGCAAAATCGCGAGGCGCTTGTCGCGCGGTTGACCGCGATCGAGCAGCGGCTCGCCGATGGCAAGCTGCCGGCCGGCCCCGTCGTGCCGGCGGTCTGCCGCGCGCTGGCAGCCTTTGCGGACGAGGATTACGCGGCATGCGTGCAAATGCTCGCGCCGGTCCTCGACGAGGTCGTGCGTCTCGGCGGCAGCCACGCCCAGCGCGAGTTGATCGAGGACACTTTTGTCGTTGCCCTCATGCGCAGCGGCGACCTGCCGCGCGCCCGCGCCCTGCTCGACGCCCGCCTGCACCGCCGCCCATCCTTGCGCGATACGCGCTGGCGGGCGGCTATGGGGTAGCCCGCCACGAAAAAAACACCGGCCTGACGGCAAGTGCTGGCCGGGAATGGGTTGGGCGATATGGGCGAATTGCCGTTGGGGTGGCGCGGTGGTATTTCAGACGAGTCCGGCAGAACAAACGGGATCGCAACCAATTTACGGTTCGCTGGTTATCCGACGGGACTTTTCGGTCGTTCCCTGGCATGTGAGCCTTCCGATGCGCCTCTGCCGCCCCATCCTCGCTGCTGCCCTCGTCGCCACCTTGGTCCTCTTGGCAAGCCCTTGTTTTGCCGAGTCTTCCGCGCCGATTCCCGTCAACAATCCGCCCGGGCAACAGACCGCCTTTATCGACTTGCTGGCGCTGATGTCCGGCCACTGCAAGACGTTGAAGGTTGCCGGCCGCACCTTCCCCTGCAAGACGGTCGCCTACGCTCATGGTGACAAGGGCCGGGTCAATTTCACGGTCGCGGTCGACGATCCCGCTGATGACAATCACGTCGTGTCGTTCTCCGGCGAGAACGGCAAGCGCGCCGACGACAATTCCTACGAGCTGCCGATCGACCGCATGCTGCTCAACTCCAAGGACCGCCCCAAGGTCGACGGGCTGCCGGTGCCGGCCGAGCAGACCTCCACCGGCCTCTGCCGCCAGACCGGCAATTTCGCCGCCAAGAAGGTGAACGACGTCACCTGCTCCGCGACCGACAGCGAGGGCCGGAAGTACGAACTCCTGTTCGTCTCCGACGGCACGCCGGTGAGCGTGCGCCGCATCAGGCAGTCGGCGCCGTCGATCCAGGATCCGTTCAAATAGCTCCATCCGTTACGTGAACGCCTTTCCAGCGTCGCGAAGAAGGCGAGATTGACGGAATTCCTGGGCACCGGCAGCGGTCGGCCGCGCTGCGCGGCATGAACATGCTGGTGATGTAGGGCATGCGGCAGGGAATGCAGATCGCATCCTCGAAGACGCCAGGGTCGAATTCAGATGGCCGCGCACCAGCTGTGTGTCGAAGCCGAGATTGCTCACCGACGAATTCGCGCGCATCGTCACCACCGATGACGTGATTGCGTCATTCGCGGCAGAGTGATGGCAGAGTTGCGATCACGCCGGTGATGCGACAATAGATCTCAAGAGACGCACGCAGCCGCGCGAACCGGACCAATGTAACTGCGTCGTTTCGACGCCCGCACTGGCCGGAACGTGCCGGATGACCATGTGTTGTCACACGACATTCAACCGGAGTGATGACATGAAGTATCTCTTTGTCGCGATGGCCGTCGGTGCTGCGGCGCTTGTCGGCGGATCCGCGGCGAACGCGGCCAATCATTCAAGTGCGAAACAGAACGCGCCAGCCGCCCAGTCAACCGATATCAGCGCGCAGCACAGGCACCACCATCACGGCTATCGCCATCACTGGCGTCCTCACCACCATCACGGATTTCATCGTCCGCACTACCGGAGCTACGGCTATTATCCGCGGCACCACGGCTATTACGGCGGTGGACCGTACGGATATTACGGCGGCGGCGGTCCCAGCGTGACGTTCGGCTTCGGCGGCAGCCGCTGGTAAGACGAAAGGCAGCAAGACGAAGGGCTCGCGAAACGCGGGCCTTTCTTTGCTCGTCAGCCTATTCCCGCAAGATTATCCCCGCCGTCTGTTGACCGCTCGCCAGCGCCGCTTCGACTGTACCCATGTCGGCTCCGCGATAGAGCGCCTCGCCGGAGAACAGCACCGGACCGTCGGCGCGCGCAAGGATCGTTTGCGCCTCGCGCGTTCGCGGCGTCGCCCAGGAATAAGCGCCGCGGGCGTAGGGATCGTGCGCCCAGTTTGTCGCGACCGCGATGACGAGTTCGCGTGCGAGGTCCTGGCCCGACAGGCCAAAGACGATCGCAAGCGAATCGAGCCCGGTATCGATCAGCGCTTGCGGGTCGAGACGCGACAGCGCTGCCGTGCGCGGGCCGCCGAACCATCCGGTCAGCACGGGATGCCGGTTCGGATATTGCGTCCACCACACCGGGATGGCCTGGTCGGACAAAAGGAAGGCCATGTCCGCGAGCTCTTCCTTGCGCTCACGCCACCATGGCCGCCTGAAGCGCAGCAGGATTTTTATCACGTTACCGAAGCCGATATCGTCGGCCGCCGCCGCCTTCGCGCGCGCGCGGCTCGGCAGCCCGATCTCGCGCAACAACGGCAACGGAACGGTGATGATCACGCGATCGCAGCCCTGCACGTCGCCGCCGACACAGCGAACGACGATCGCGCCGCCCTCCTCCTCGATCGCCGACACCACGCAGCCGAAGCGAAACGTCACGCCAAGCTTGCGGCACTCGGCTGCCAGGAAGTCGATCATCCCACCATAGCCGCCCTTGATGCGCGCCTGCGGAGAGTGCCCGCCAGCCATCCATTCCTCGCGCAGCGCCAGCGTGGAGGCGGACTCGGGATCGGCCGCATCATAGCCCTCAACCATTCGCTCGATCGAATGGCGCAGCCGCGCATGCTCATCCCCGGCAAAATGCCGGCGCAGGAAATCGGCGACAGTGAGGTCGTCGTTCAATTCCCGGACCACGGCGTGCAGCTCAGCCTGATGCGGATCGTGGCGATCCTCGCGCACGATGTCAGCGCCGTCAAAGCCCCATCGCTCGCCCTCGATCTCCTGTAGGGACAGCCCGGCTTCACGCAGCAACGCGCGCGTGACCGGCGCCTCGCCGTGGACGAATTCGGCGCCGCCGTCGGCGGGGTAGCCGAACTCCGAAGCAGGCAGCGGGTGGATGCGGCCGCCGCAGCGCTCGCGCGCCTCCAGGATTGTCACGGTCCTGCCCGCGCGCGCCAGCTCGCGCGCCGCCATCAGACCGGCCGCGCCGGCACCGACAATGACGATATGCTCGGATGTTGCCGACATCTCGGTGCTGTTACTTGCCCACGGCCTGCGGATCGTTCTGGATCAGATAACGCAGCAGCAGGACGCCGCCACCGAGATCCCGCGTGCTCTCCAGCGTCATCGCGCTCAGCGGTGCGCGCCGGTCGCCGTCCGAGTCCGTGGAATCGAACACGAAGGGCGCGCCCTTGGCACCGTCGATCGCGGGACTGAGGATCAGGTTGAACTCGTCGATCAGGCCGGCACGCAGGAACGCGCCGTTGGCGACACCGCCGCCCTCCACCAGCAGGCGCTTCACGCCGAGCTCGCGGTTGAGGATGTCCAGCGTCAGCGCGAGGTCGATCTCGGACTTGCCGGCAAAGATATAGGACACGCCCTCGCCGCGGAGCCCCGCGAGATGCGAATCGGCGACGCTCTCGGTCAACACGACGACGATCGGATCGCCGCCGATATCGGAGCGGCCCCAGCCGATCTTGCCCTGCGCATCGAGCACGACGCCATAGGTTTTCGCGTCGCGTCGCACAAACCAGTTTTCGCGCGGAAATTTCGCGTCCGCCGTCGTGGGATAGGCATCGCCCTTGGCGAACTCCGAGCCGGTGATGCGGCCGATCACCCAGGCGTCGCCGCCGAGCTCGTCGTGGATCTTCTCGAACCAGTCCGTTCCTGCCCCCTTCGGGCGCCAGCGGCTCGGATGGGTGCGGCCGTCCAGACTCGAATGCATCAGGCAGATGACGTAAGGCTTCATGCGTATCTCCGGGCCGCGCTCAGGCAGCCGGCTCATTGCCCTTCTCATTCCCCGTGGCGCGATCGTTCACGATCAAAGCGAGGGGATTGAGCTTTGGCGGCGCGATGAGTTTCAGCGTGTTGGTGTCGCGATGGTTGAACGGCGCGCCGTGCACGAACAACTCGGTCTGGATCAGATAGGTCCAACTGCCGTCGTCGTTGAAGGTGATGTCGCAGCGGTAAGCATCGGTGCGGAACGCTTGTTCCAGAAAATCAGTCGAGCAGATCCCGTAAGCGGTGTCGCCGCGCTTGGCGGTCACGGAGATCTCCTTGTCGCCCGGCCCGGCCTTGCCCGACGCCAGCAGCACCTGCCCGCGCGGAATCGCCAGCGTCTGCATGATCAACCCGGTCGCGGGCTCCCACAACCAGTAGCCGACCTGGTCGTGGAAGGTGATGTCTTCCTCGGGCGTGTTGATGTGGATGTGATACCGCAGCCCATAGAGCAGCTGCGGCCCGTTGGCCTGCGGATCGATCGGGTCCATCCGGATGCGCTCGATGAAGGTCCGCCGCTCCGGCCCCTCGGCCTTCGGATTGATGTCGATACCCTTGTCGGCCTGCCAGACACCGGCGAGACGGCGGAGCGGGCCGAGATTGGCAAGTCCGTCGGGCGAGACGTCCTCGGGCTCGGTGAAGATATCGGCGGGAAGGGGGAGCATGGGTGTCCTCGCGTCGTTGCGAGGCAGCAATAGCATGAGAGCGCGGGCGTGGCTCGTTCTCCAGCCTCACAATCGCGAATGGACATAGGCGCCACGCGCAGACGATGCATGACGCGAAGCGCCAGGACGCTTAGTGGCGGTGGTCCCGGACGATGGGTTGATTGCGATGGTCGCCCACGATGGGCTGGTCGCGATGGTCGCAGACGATGCGTCGTCGCGCTCGAGGGTGTAACCACGTCGCCAATGCGATCGCTGGATGGAGTTGTGCATGGAGTTCTGCCTTTCGCTTGGTGGATCACTGCGAGCTACCTGACAACAAGGTAGATTTTGCAATCGACGTCGAATCTGCCGCAGTTTTAATCAGACACCCGAGCGTCGGGCTTATGCAGCCAAGGCGTTGACGTTCCGTAATTCGTGAAAATCATGGCAGCTGCCCAGGAGAGCGTCATAAGCATTTGTGTTCGGTGTTCCCGTTTGCGCCACGGAATCACGATGATAAGATCACCTCAGGATTGTGAAATACACCATAGGCGACGAAGCCACTCCTAAACTAGCGTTCACGTGACGTCCGTTATTTTCAAGTGAGTGGTTTGGAATGCAGCAGGCTTCGGTCGAGAAGTTCTCGGACCTCATCGGCAGTGTCTATGATTGTGTGATCGCGCCGGAAGGCTGGACCGAAGTTCTAGATCAGATCTGCGCCCAGTTCGGCTTTGCCACCGGCGCGCTCTCGGTCGCCAGCCTCACCAACATGAAGGCCGTCGTCAATGCGGTCTCCGGGTCCGACCTGGCCCAGATGGCCCAGAACGGGGTCGGCTACGGCCCCGACATCATCGAGCTCTGGGGCGGCGCCGAACGCATTCGGCAATACCCGCTCGGCGAGCCGGTCGTTCAATCCCAAGCCGTCCGGCCGGACGTTATTTCCAGCAACCGCTACTATCGCGAATGGGCCATGCCCAGGGGCCTGTTCGACGCCGTTGCCGTCGGCCTCGTTCGCGACAGGACGATGGTTGGAAATGCGATATTCAGCCAGCATGAGTCGGCAGGCCGGATCGACGATGCGCAGGTCGACGGATTGCGCCTTCTGGCGCCTCACATCCGCCGCGCCGTGACGATCAGCAATCTGTTCGACATGAAGGCGGTGGAAGCCAACACATTCGCGGCGACGGTGGAGGCCCTGACGGTGGGCGTCGTCCTGGCCGACGAGGATTCGAAGATCGTTCACACCAACGCCGCAGCCGCGGCGATGCTCGCGGCCGGCGATCCGATCGTGGCAAGGCATGGCAGGATCGCGGTTCAATCCGCGGCGAGCACGGCCACATTGCAATCAGCCGTCGCGCAGGCGGCAAAGGACGAGGCGACGCTCGGGCAAAAAGGCATCGGCATCCCGATCCCTCGCCAAAGCGGTGAGCCTCTCGTCATCCACGTTCTGCCGCTGCGACGCAGCCACACACGATCCGGTCTGATCCAGAGCGCCGCTGCCGCCGTGTTCGTGACGTCAGCCTCCGGGCCGCCGCGATTGCTTCACGATGCGCTCAACCAGCTCTATGACCTGACGCCGGCCGAGATTCGCATCTTCGAGCTCATCTGCGAGGGACACACACGAGACGCAATCTCGGCCTTGCTCCGCGTTTCCGTCAGCACCGTGAAGAGCCATCTCATTCACGTCTTCGAAAAGACGGGCTGCCGGCGCCAGGTCGATCTGGTCAGGCTCGCGAAATCGCTGACGTTCCCGGTGTAACAGAAGACCGCGCTCAAGCCGCTTCCGACGTTGATCGCGCACGCTGCTCGAGCACGCCGATCGTCGAGACCAAATTGTCGCGTCGCGCGCGAAGATTCAGCGCAAGAAGCGGATAGGTCGGCTGAAGCACGTCAAACACCCCTGCTCTCGCCTCTTCCTCGAGAATGTCGGTGTTGATGAGTCTAACGCGCCACCACAAATCGGCGACCAACGCATCGAGCCGGAGTTCGCCGGCAGCACCAGAACGGGACATCTCTTGCATCACTTGCCTCAACCTGAAACGGCCTCTCTTCCAAGGCCAGACTTTGGTCCTGGCTGAGCAAGCAGAGTGCCAGCAACGGCGGGCGCGATCTGGTTCCGGAACGGATTGCTGCGCGAGCCGGCTGGTCAAGGCTTGGCGCTCAAGGCTTGGCGCTGGGCAAGATGTTGCCCGTGGAGAGCGAAAATGGTGCCCAGGGGCGGAATCGAACCACCGACACTGCGATTTTCAGTCGCATGCTCTACCAACTGAGCTACCTGGGCGTGCTCCAAAGAGGGGCCAAAGCCCATCGAGCGGGCGGTTTATAGTGGGCTGAAGGCTGCCTGTCCACCCACGCTTCGCCGATGGCTTCGCGGGGCGTGGCCCGGCTGTGCACAAGGCAGGACGTGGCTCGGAGGCAACGCCGCGTAGCGGTGCATCTACAATTTAAATGCTTGATAGAACAGGGTTATTCCTCTCCGTCTGCCTCGTCATCCCGGCCGGGAATGACATAGGAGCCTTTCAGCCAGCGGTTCAGATCGACGTCGCGGCAGCGCGAGGAGCAGAACGGGCGGGTGGCCTCGGACTGCGGCTTGCCGCAGATCGGACAGGTTTTGAGGGGGCTTGCGGGCTTTTTCACCTGGTCGTCCATAGGGTGCTCAGCTTACACGAGGTGAGAGAGTTCAAGAGCCCGTCGCCAAAGGGGTTCCTCCGGCGGAAGCGCAGGCGTCCCGGCCAGATTTCCGCGGGGCAATTCTACTGTGCATGGGGTTGTTTTCGCGATTTTTGCAGGAGCGGCTTTTCGGCTCAGGCGGCGGTGGCGTTGAGCCAGCCGAAGCGGATCGGGAAACCTTCGCCGCCCAGCAGCGTGGTGGTCTCGTAGAGCGGCAGGCCGACCACGTTGGTGTAGGACCCCACCATCTTGACCACGAAGGAGCCGGCGATGCCCTGCACCGCGTAGCCGCCGGCTTTGCCGCGCCATTCGCCGGAGCCGATATAGGCCTGAATGTCGTCCTCCGAGAGGCGCTTGAAGCGGACGCGGGTCTCGACCAGGCGCTGGCGGAAGGCCTCGCGCGGCGTCACCAGGGTGATCGCGGTGTAGACGCGGTGGTTGCGACCCGACAGCAGCCGCAGGCACTGCGCGGCCTCGTCGACGAGGTTGGCTTTGGGCAAGATGCGGCGGCCGACCGCCACCACCGTGTCGGCGGAGAGGATGAAGGCGCCGCGCAGCTCGTCGTCAAGCTGCACCGATTTGAGCGCCGCATCCGCCTTGGCCCGCGCGAGCCGGTTGGCGCAGGCGCGCGGCAGCTCGCCCCGCTTCGGCGTCTCGTCGACGTCGGCGGGCCGGAGCGCGTCCGGCTCGATGCCGGCCTGGTTGAGCAGCGACAGGCGCCGCGGCGAACCGGAGGCGAGAACGAATTTGGGGCGGCCGAGCATCAGGTGATTTGGGGAATGAAGCAGGGGGTGAATTGCGCGCGGAACCTATCGGACGGGGGCTGATTTCACAACCCGGGAACCCGGACTTTACTGATTCGACGGGTACAGGATGCGTGTGCCTGCAGTCTGTGACGCGGGTGTTACGGGCGCCGAATGCTACCCGTTCGCCGCGCCCACCTTCGAAAACCGCCGGCGGATGCGCAGCAGGAGCTGGTCGCAGACGTCGCGATAGGCAGCCAACTTCTGGTCGCGGCTGCCTTCCATGGTGGTGGGATCATGCGTCGGCCAATACTCGACGTCGGCGGCAAGCGTGCGGGTCAGCTCCAGCGCCTTGTGATGCGCCTCCGGCGACAGCGTGATGATCAGGTCGAAATTCAACCCCTCCCAATCCTCCAGTTCCTCGAAGGTCTGAGGCTTGTGGGCGGAGATGTCCTGGCCGAGCTCGGCCATCACGGACACCGCGAACGGATCGAGTTCGCCGCGCCTGGCGCCGGCCGATTTCACGTAGAGCCCTTGCGGAAACATGTGCCGCAGCAGGCTCTCGGCCATCGGCGAGCGCACGCTGTTCATGGCGCAAGCGAACAGCACCGATTGCGGATCGCGTGCGCGTGGCGGACCCGCCATCGCGCTTAACCCTTCCAGTGCAGAACGGTAATGAGCGTGAACAGCCGGCGCGAGGTCTCGAAATCGACCCGCACCTTGCCCTTCAGCCGCTCCTGCAGCGTGCGCGAGCCCTCGTCATGGATGCCGCGGCGGCCCATGTCGATGGCCTCGATCTTGTCCGGCGTCGCTGTGCGGATCGCCTGATAGTAGCTGTCGCAGATCATGAAATAGTCCTTCACGATCCGCCGGAACGGCGTCAGCGACAACAGATGCGCGACCACGGGCGTGCCGTCCTCGCGACGGATGTCGAACATCAGCCGGCTGCCGGTGATCCCGATATGCAGCGTGAACGGCCCCTTCCCGTCGGCGCCCTCCGGCGCGAACAGGTTCTGCTCGATCAAATCGTAGATCGCGATCGCGCGCTCATGCTCGATGTCAGGCCCGGAACGGCCGATCGAGTCCTCGTCGAGCGTGACGCCGACGATGCGATTGGTCGAGTCGTCCTGTTCGGGCGGCTGGGTCATGACAAATTGAGGCGCAATCCAATCGAGCGCGAATGGGCATCTAGCCCCTCCGCCTTGCCGAGAATCATCGCGGCTGGTCCCAGCGCACGCAGCTGATCCGGGCCGCATTTCAGGATCGAGGTGCGCTTGAGGAAATCGTGCACCGAGAGCCCCGACGAGAATCGTGCCGAGCGCGCCGTCGGCAGCACATGGTTGGAGCCGCCGACATAGTCCCCGATCGCCTCCGGCGTATGCGGCCCGAGGAACACGGCGCCGGCGTTGCGGATTTTTGCGGCGAGCGCGTCGGGATCTTGCGTCATGATCTCGAGATGTTCGGCGGCAATCGCATCCGCGAGCGGAATGGCGTCGTTGAGGTTCTTCACCATGATGATGGCGCCGAAATCGGCCCACGAGGCGCTGGCGATTACGGCGCGCGGCAGC
The DNA here is from genome assembly GCF_023073215.1 of Bradyrhizobium sp. 35. Classification (NCBI taxonomy): domain Bacteria; kingdom Pseudomonadati; phylum Pseudomonadota; class Alphaproteobacteria; order Hyphomicrobiales; family Nitrobacteraceae; genus Bradyrhizobium; species Bradyrhizobium sp. 35. Next base: position 7,647 of record NZ_JADPJC010000074.1, on the reverse strand, counting down.
GTCTTCAACTGCGCCTCGACGGCTTTTTCGACATCGGCGGCAAGGCGCGCGGAATCGGTAATCAGGATCGACTGCGCGCTGGCATCGTGCTCAGCCTGGGCCAGCAGGTCGGCGGCAATCCAGTCGGCATTGCCGGTGTCATCGGCGATGACGAGCACCTCGGAGGGACCCGCGATCATGTCGATGCCGACCTTGCCGAAGACCAGCCGCTTTGCCGCGGCGACATATGCATTGCCGGGGCCGACGATCTTGGCGACGGGCGCGATCGTCGCGGTGCCATGGGCGAGCGCGGCCACCGCCTGCGCACCGCCGACGCGATAGATCTCGGTGACGCCACCAAGCTTTGCCGCCGCCAGCACCAGCGGATTGAGCTTGCCGTCGGGCGAGGGCACCACCATGACGAGACGCGTCACGCCGGCGACCTTTGCCGGCACCGCATTCATCAGCACCGAGGACGGATAGGCCGCGGTGCCGCCGGGCACGTAGAGGCCGGCGGATTCGATCGCGGTGTAGCGCCAGCCGAGCTCGACGCCGAGCTGATCGGTGAAGCGCTCGTCCTTCGGCAGTTGGCGGCGGTGATAGGTCTCGATGCGATCGCGCGCGAGCTTGAGCGCATCCAGCGTCGCTGCATCACAGGCTTTCACCGCGGCCTCGATCTCGGCGGCGGTGACGCGCAGGTCGGATGCATCGAGCGTCAACCGGTCGAACTTTGCCGTGGCCTCGAGCAAGGCGGCATCGCCCCGCTTCGCCACGTCGTCGACGATGGCACGCGCGGCCGCCTCGACATCGGCCGAGGCCTCGCGCTTGGCGGCGAGGAAGGCCCCGAATCGCTGGTCAAAATCGGCGCTGCTGCGGTCGAGACGAACGGGCATCTTGGCTTCTAACTGGTTTTTGGGGGCGCGGTTTGGCTCACCAGGCCCCTGCTCAATGGCGCGGCGGGGAAGCTGCGTCAACCCTTGAGCCGGGCCGCTCCCCTCCGGCGTCGTCCTGGCGAAACCGGAAGGCGTGGCGTTGGCATGCCACCTCACCCCTCGCCTTCAGCCTCCAACCCCGTCCCCAGCTGATCCGCCCCCAGATCAGTCAGCTCGCATTCCAGGCATTCGACGTCGAGGCGGATGGCGCCGCCTTGGGCAAACAGCAGCAGGGCGCTCCCGCCGGGGGCGTCCTGGCCGTGGAATTCGATGCCGACAAGGTCCAGGACAGTGTCCGGCGCGTCGAGGTCGATGTCGCGCGACTTGCAGGCGAGCACGCGGTCGAACCGGAGAGCCGCCACCAGCCTGCGCGGCTCGGCTTCGCCGTCCAGCGTCTGCTCCCAGTCCAACCGGCTCATGCCGACGACCAGCCGCTTTTCACTTTGCCGCCAGATGATGTCCGAGGGCTGCACGCGGGCGTCCTGGACGTGGGCCGAGATTACGGAGAGGTCGTCGGCGTCGAGTGCGATCAGTTTGAGCTGGGGAGACATCGACGGCGCTTTCTCCTTCGGGCGGATAGGGCTCAACGCGCGCGGGCGGCGAAATTTCCCTAGAACTAATGCCCTACGGGACTAGAGGCTATTGATATCCTCCATCTCCAGCACCTTTCGCGGATACCCCTCCCGCGCAACCCGGATCATGGCGCGGCCGATCTGCTCGGTCGAGGTAACGAGCCGCGGCGAGAGCCGGCGCAGCACCGACCACAGCGGCCAACTTGCTGCATACACGGCCTGCACCCACGCAGTCTTGGAGCGGGCACCGTGGAGCGGTTGGATCGCACCGGGCCGGAACATGTAGGCCGCCTTGAATGGCAGCTTGAGCAGGTCGTTCTCGGTCTTGCCCTTGATCCGCGCCCACATCCGCGAACCCTGCTCGGTGGAATCAGTGCCGGCGCCCGTGACATAGACGAATGTCATCTGCGGATTGAGCCGTGCCAGCGCGGTCGCCGCTGCGAGCGTGATGTCATAGGTCAGATGGCGGTAGCGCTCCTCGCTCATGCCGATCGAGGAGACGCCGAGGCAGAAGAAGCAGGCATCGAAGCCGGTGAGCTGCGCTTCGATCGCCGAGTAGTCCGTGAACTCGCCGTGTGTGATCTCGGTGAGCTTGGCGTGGCGCACGCCGGTCGGGCTGCGGCCGACCACGAGCACGCGATCGATGCGGGCATCGATCAGGCATTCGCGCAAGACGCCCTGCCCGACCATGCCGGTCGCGCCGAAGATGATGATCTGCATCGGGATCTCCCCGCAGCGCGCCTTCCGCGGCAGACTGACTAATGAAAGGCTGCAACCACCGGCTCACACGCGACTGGAACGTGTTCGCACCCGGCCGGTTCGAAATCAGATCGGTCCGCGCGTGGACTGAGGCCGCTCACCCCTTGAAGAACGCAAGCAGGTCCGCGTTGATGGTCTCGGCGTGCGTCGTCGGCATGCCGTGCGGGAAACCCTTGTAGGTCTTCAGCGTGCCGTTCTTCAAGAGCTTGGCCGACAGCGGCGCGGAATCGGCGAAGGGCACGATCTGGTCGTCGTCGCCGTGCATCACCAGCACCGGCACATTGATCTTCTTCAGATCCTCGGTGAAGTCGGTCTGCGAGAACGCGACGATGCCGTCGTAATGGGCTTTCGCGCCGCCCATCATGCCCTGGCGCCACCAGTTCTGGATCACCGCTTCCGACGGCTTTGCGCCGGGACGGTTGTAGCCATAGAAGGGGCCGGCCGCGATGTCGCGGTAGAAGCTGGCGCGGCCGGCAGCGAGCTGCACCTGGAAATCGTCGAACACGCTCTTGGGCAGGCCGCCGGGATTAGCCTCCGTCTTCAGCATCAGCGGCGGCACTGCGGAGAGGATCGCGGCCTTCGCCACCCGGCTCTCGCCATGGCGCGCGATGTAATGCACGACTTCGCCGCCGCCGGTGGAGTGGCCGACATGGATCGCGTTCTTGAGATCGAGATGGGCCGTCACGGCTGCGAGATCATCGGCATAATGATCCATGTCGTGGCCGTCGGCGACCTGCGACGAACGGCCATGGCCGCGACGGTCATGCGCGATGACGCGATAGCCGCGCGTGACGAAGAACATCATCTGCGCGTCCCAGTCGTCAGCCGACAGCGGCCAGCCGTGACTGAACACGATCGGCTGGCCACTTCCCCAGTCCTTGTAGAAGATCTCGACGCCGTCCTTGGTGGTGATGGTGGGCATTGCTAGGCTCCTTGTATGTTCAGGCGACCGCCATCGGCTTGAAGCGGCGCCAGGCGCCGATGGTGAACACCACGAAGAACACCAGCACGAGGCCCTGCACCACGGCGAACACCGGACCTCCGGGCGGCGCCGGCGCCACGGCGGGAGCGAGCGCGGCGAGCGCCGGCACCTTCAGGAACGACTGGATCACCAGCACGAAGACGTTGAAATAGAGCGAGATCATCGCGGTCACGATGTAGACCGGGCGCCACACCCCAGCGAGCTTCATGCCGTAGAGCGCGACGCAGGCGATCGCGAGCAGGACCAGCGAGATGATGCCGATGATATGCGACGGCAGCAGCTCCTTGAACGGAAACAGGAAGCCGGTGGCGCTGGTGAGGATCGTGAACGCTAAGAAAATCGTGGTGAGGCGCGGCATCGGCTTCGAGCCGAGCAGGCCGAACATCACGACAAGGCCGGCGGCGATGCCGATCAGGCTGATGATGACATGAACCAGCGTGAAGGCGGGCAAGCTCAACCCAAGAACCATGACATCTCTCCTACTCTCCATATTGAGGTCGGGATTGATATTACGGTCCTCATCGAATTGCCACACGCGCTGGCGTCACACATGCGTGCGCAGCCATGCGTCGTCGTGCGAATAGAAAACGCATGGCTGAATTATTTGCACCGCTGTCACAAACGACGGCAGTTGTAGCCCGGATGGAGCGAAGCGAAATCCGGGGCTACGAGTCGACGAAGTCGAATCGCGGTTCACACTTCCTTGGTGTCGAAGATCAACAGGTCGGCGCCGCCACTGGCGAATTTCGGCACGTCGGCACCGGTCGCCTTGCCTTCCGGGCTAGCGAATGCCGCCTGGATGTCGGCTGTGCTGTCGAAGGTGAGAATGGCGACGAGATGGATTCCGGAAGGTCCAGCGGGGGAGCCGACCGGCCCCTTGCTGATGGCGTACTTCTTCAAGCCTGGAAGTTTCTTGGCGAGCGGAATATGGGTCTCGGCATAGTATTTGTCGAAGGCCGCAGCATCCGTGGGCGTTTTATACAGCACGACGATTTCAGCCATTTAGTCCTCCCGTTAAGCGCTTCTTTGTCGATCCTCATGGTGAGGAGGCGCGCGAGCGCCCCTGCGGACTATGCTTGCGCATCGCCGCGCGAACCATGCAGGCCCGGCTTTGGCAGCTGGGCCTTCATCCTTCGAGACGCGCGCAATGCGCGCTCCTCAGGATGAGGAGATAGTCACGCATCACACCGCAAGATGGCAAGCCTCATTCGACTTGCCATTTACTTGCCTTGTCCTTGACTAAAGCGCCGGTTTTGCGGCGTCGCCGAGGAAGCCGTGCAGGGAGGCCACGACCTGGGCGCCTTCGCCGATGGCGCCGCCGACGCGCTTGACCGAGCCGGAGCGGACGTCGCCGACGGCGTACACGCCGGGCACCGACGTCTCCAGCGGCGCAACCAGCCGGCCCTGGTTCTGCTCGGACTGCGCGCCTGTGACGACGAAGCCGCCGCGATCGAGCGTGATGCCGCAGCCGTCGAGCCAGCTGGTGGCGGGATCGGCGCCGACGAACAGGAAGAGATTGCGGATGTCGGCGAAATCCTCGTCGGCCGAGAGCCGGCTCTTCCAGCGGATGCGCCGCAGCAGCGAGGCCTCGTCGCCTTCGAGCGCCGTGATCTCGGTGTTGAACATCAGTTCGATGTTCGGCGTGGCTTCGATGCGCTCGATGAGATAGCGCGACATGCTGGCGCCGAGACCGCCGCCGCGGATGATCATCAGCACTTTTTTGGCGTGCCCCGACAGGAACACAGCGGCCTGCCCCGCCGAGTTTCCGGCGCCGACCAGCGCCACTTCCTCGCCGGCGCAGAGCTTCGCCTCGACCGGCGAGGCCCAATACCAGACGCCACGGCCTTCGAACTTGTCGAGGTTCTCGATCTCGGGCCGGCGATAGCGTGCGCCGCTTGCGACCACCACCGCGCGCGAATGCAGGGGATCGCAGCCGTCAAGCGCCACCGAGAACGCGCCGTCCTTGCGCGTGCAGTCGAGCGACTTCACCGTCACCGGGATCATGATTTCCGCGCCGAACTTTTGTGCCTGGTTGAAGGCGCGCGCGGTCAGGGCCTGGCCGGAAATGCCGGTCGGAAAGCCCAGATAGTTTTCGATGCGCGCGCTGGCGCCGGCCTGGCCGCCGAAGGCGCGGGTGTCGAGCACGGCGACGGAGAGGCCTTCGGACGCGGCATACACGGCCGTGGCGAGCCCGGCTGGCCCCGAGCCGACGATCGCGACGTCGTAGATACGGTCGTTGCGCGGACCGCCGATCATGCCGATCGCGCGCGCAAGCTCGGTTTCGCCGGGATTGCGCAGCACCGCACCATCGGGTGTGACGACCAGCGGCCAGTCGTCCGGCTTGGGCGAATAACGCGCGATGACGTCGGCGGCGTCGCGATCGCGCGCGGGATCGAGCAGATGATGCGGCTGGCCGTTGCGGGTGAGGAAGCCCTGCAACCGCACCACGCCTGCCGAATGCGACGGACCGATCAGCACCACGCCGCCGACGCCGCCCTGGAGCAGATTGACCCGGCGCAGGATCAGCGCGCGCATGATGCGCTCGCCGAGTTCGGCCTCGGCGACCAGCAGCGCGCGCAGCCGCTCCGGCGGCAACAGCAGCGTCTCGACATCGCCTTCGGCGCGGCCGTCGACCAGCGCCGGCCGTCCGGAGAGCTGGCTCAGCTCGGCCAAAAATTGCCCCGGCCCCTGATCGATCAACGGCGTGACATGGCCGAGGCCGTCGCGCTGGGTGATGGCGACGTGGCCCTTGAGCACGACGAACATGCCGGGTCCCGGCTTACCGGTCTCGAACAGGAATTCCCCATCGGCATAGTTGCGGACCTCGCCGAAATGCCTGACACGCCCGATCTCGGCTGGTGTCAGCGCCGGAAAGGTCTGTTCAGGGCGGGTGAACCGCGACATCTGCGCGTCACTCTCGGGTCGTTGCGATTCGTCCTGCCCCATTGCCACGTCCATGCACTCCAAAAATTCTAGTCGCCGGTCTTGCCGGCTATCTCGCCGGCGGCCCCCTCATCTAGGGAACCATCTTCATTCTGCGAGGGGTCGGTGCTTGCGGCGCGTTCGCGCGCCTGCATCTTCCGCCGCTTCAGGTTTTCGCGCAGCGCCGATTTGAGCCGGTCGTCGCGGAACGCCCTCGCCTGTCTGGAGTCCTGCTTCGTGCTCTTGTCGTTCTCGTCTGCCATCACCGGTCCATTACAGCGATCGGCGATAACATGCCCGAGGAATAAGGCGGCTCAAGAGGCCCGCGCGATCCGATCGTGCGAAAATCGAAATGGATCGAATCCGGCGTATCGGGCAACTGGCCAGTTGGGTGGGGATATCGGAACCTATTCCGCGGAAAGTCGGCCGTTTCGCGCCAGAACAGGCATTTTGGCCCCGATATCGACCCGATTTTATCGCTTTGGCGGAGCTAGCAAGCTTGCACAGGAGGGGGCCTTGTGGCAGATATCGGCCCGCTTGGTAGGCCCCTCGTGGCGGCCGATTCTTATCCCAGCACATGCTGCCGTAGCTCAGTGGTAGAGCACTCCATTGGTAATGGAGAGGTCGACAGTTCAATCCTGTCTGGCAGCACCATTCCCTCGCTCAAATCACACATGAAACAGCCTTCTCGCGGCATGAGATGCCCGAGTTTTGCTTCTACCTTGACCCTCCTCTGTGAAGAGGCGCAGGGAAGACCGGGTGCCGGCTTAGCACCCGCGGTCCGCTGCGCGAAAATGTAGCGCAAAAAGACCGCACAGCAGCATACAGGTGACGCCGAACACTCGGCCTTCCCTGCGCAGTGGGTTGACGGCTTATGCCGCGCTCTCCCCGGCGACGAGTTCCTTTTTGTCACCGTCGCCTTGCGAATTGACGATGCATTGAGACCCGGTTGAGCCTCGATCCATCTCCGCAAGGCTTGACCGTAGCAACGACGGCCAGGACCACACGATTTTGCCGTACGCAGCGATCCGGCTTCGCCAAGAGGCTCGCCGGACACAGGCGCCGTTCGTCCGCACGCAACAGGACCTCACGAGGTTCATCTCGCCCTGGTTCCGCCTTCGCGTGCCCGACACTGCCGCGTCCACCGCCCCCCGACCCACGCACGTTACGACGGACGATCGCCCCTCTCCCTGGACCGGGATGGCGGATTGATACTGCGATTCCGAATTTCGGTAAAGTGGAATATTTTTGTGGGGGAGGGTTGACGAGATTTTGCAGGAGAGAGGTGTTTTGCCCGACGGGTCAGATTTGCCTGCCTAGCGCGCGCCTAAGCACGTATATCGCCCAACCTATGGAAGGGGATACAAGCCGACGTCGAGCAGACTTCCGCTATGGGGCCACAGGACTAAACCGCTCGCGCGGTAGGCACGACGGCCGGCAGCGCGGCTGAGAGGATAGCGCAACGAGGCGTCCTGTCTTGAGATGAGGGGTTCGCAACCTT
>NZ_JADPJC010000091.1:0-1417 GCF_023073215.1 Bradyrhizobium sp. 35 | reverse complement strand
GCATCCCGCGCGTTAACCGCCAGATTGAGGATGCCATGTTCTAGTTCCGATGCGTCAGCAAAGGCGCTCCACAAACCGGCATTGCCAACTATCTCGATCCTGATTTGCTCTCCTAAAGTGCTCTTGAGCAGTTCGCTCATTCCCGCGAGCAAGCGATCTACATCAATGGACTTTGGATCCAGCGGTTGGCGACGTGAAAAAGCCAGCAAGCGGGCAGTGAGTGTGGCCGCACGCTGAGATGCATGATGGGCCATCGCCTGCGCTCGCATGATGCGTCCAAACTGTGGCGCATCGGAAATGCTTGCGAGCTGCCGTCCGATCGTATCAAGACCACCCATGATCACCGTAAGCAGGTTGTTAAAGTCGTGTGCAACACCGCCGGTAAGCTGACCGATGGCCTCAAGCTTTTGAGCTTGGCGCAGCGCTGCTTCGGCCTCCGTTCGACGCGCGATTTCTTCCGCTACACGCTGTTCCAGCGTCGCATTGAGTTGCTGTAGCTTTAAGGACGTAGCGGACACATCTTTACGCGCACCATCGAGTGCTCTCGCAAGATGCGTTGCGTGAGTAGCCGCCTCCGTGGCAGAACTTGCGCGCGCTAGGGCCATATGAACCCGCGCTTCAGTCTTTAGTAGTTCAATTAAAAGCGGAAGGCTCGATTCGATATCATTCCAGGGGATAGACAAGTTCCTGCCGACAAATACCAGGATTGCCGCAGGGGTCGAACGAGCGACCGCGGGAACGAGCGTGTTAGTGTCGGGAAATGCTACCTCTCCGAAGAACTCACAGCAGCTTGATGCTTGCTTCAAAAACGCTCGCCAAGACGGGCCGCCAGGCAGGCGCTGGTCAAATCCCTGAGCTGGCGTAAAACTCCCCGTTTCTTCATCCTTCAAGAAAATGAGGAAAGCATCGCCTCCCATAAACTTGGCTAATCGCGCGGCAGCTTCTCGCCTCCCGTTGGCGTTGGCAAAACCACTTAAAAGATGAGCCCCGTCATCCTTCAAGTGACCTACTCGGGAAATACGCAAACGACTGCAGTGCAGTTGTGAAAGCCACTGAACTGCCCCTCCGCTCGGGCGATTTGACCGTGGGTGTTACACCCAGTCAACGGCACTTCCGAAAATCGTTCTTGCAAGCTTGAGAGTTCCAACCCGAACTCGTCTCCCATACGGAGGCGAGTAGCGACGCAATCAAAGAAAAGGGCCGCCGCTGGGGGGCCGCCTAATGCATCCAAAGCAGCATTTGCAGCCTGCTTCGCGGCAGAAACTGCGGATGCCGTGCTAGTCTTCATAATTCTTACAACTGAACCAACGGGGACCTCAGCGGCGCACACAACTGCGCCTTCCTCATCCACAGCCAGAGGAACACGCAAGCGATGTTCAGCTCCGCTATCAACCCCAATAATATTGTGCAGGAAGAA